>JACQRE010000093.1 GCA_016206585.1 Candidatus Omnitrophota bacterium
ACCCCGAGGCGCGCGTGAACGTGAAGCTCGTTGCCGAGGCCGGCGTGGGCACCATCGCGGCCGGGGTGGCGAAGGCGCACGCGGACACCGTGCTGATCTCCGGCCACGACGGCGGCACCGGCGCGAGCCCCCTGAGCTCGATCAAGAACGCGGGGCTGCCGTGGGAGCTGGGGCTGGCCGAGACGCAGCAGACGCTGCGGCTCAACAACCTGCGCGAGAAGATCCTCGTGCGCACCGACGGCGGCATGAAGACCGGACGCGACCTCCTGCTCGCCGCGGTCTTCGGCGCGGAGGAGTACGGTTTTGGCACCGCCGCGGTCGTCGCCACCGGGTGCGTCATGACCCGCCAGTGCCACCTCAACACCTGCCCGGTCGGCGTGGCCACACAGGATCCGAAGCTGCGCGCGCGCTACACGGGCAAGGTCATCATGGTGGTCAACTACATGCGCTTCGTGGCCCGGGAGCTGCGCGAGTACATGGCCGCACTGGGCGCGCGCACGCTCGATGAGCTGATCGGCCGCACGGATTTGCTCGTGCGCCGCGACGTTCCGCTCTCCGAGAAAGCGAAGACGGTGAATCTGGATTTCCTCCTGACGCCGGTGGACGTCGGATCGCGCATCCACACGGTGCCGCGCAACGACTTCGTGCACGACGAGCCGCTCGACAACCAGATCCTGAAGGATGCCGCGCGGGTCATCGAGGGAAAGGGCCGGGTGAAGCTGAGCTACCCGGTCCGCAACATCCACCGCGCCGTGGGGGCCCGGCTCTCCGGGGCCATCGCGAAGCGCCACGGCGACAAGGGGCTGCCCTCCGGTGCGGTCGACGTGACGTTCACCGGTGTGGCGGGCCAGAGCTTCGGCGCCTTCTGCGTCAATGGCATGCGCCTGACGCTGATCGGCGAGGCGAACGACTACGTGGGGAAGGGGATGGCGGGCGGCGAGCTCGTCATCCGGCCGCCCGATGAGTCGCCCTTCGCGTGGGACAAGAACGTCATCATCGGTAATACGTGCCTCTACGGGGCGACGGGCGGCATCCTCTTCGCGGCGGGGCGCGCGGGCGAGCGGTTCGCCGTGCGCAACTCCGGCGCGATCGCCGTCATCGAGGGGCTGGGCGACCACGGTGGCGAGTACATGACCGGCGGCATCGTGTTGATCCTGGGCGAGACCGGCCGCAACTTCGGCGCCGGGATGACCGGCGGGCGCGCGTACGTGCTCGACCGCGAGCGCGTCTTCGAGAAGCGCGTCAACCTCGAGCTGGTCGAGCTGCACCGGCTGGAGGGGCCGGAGGACGTCACCAACGTCCGGGCGCTGCTCGAGCGGCACTTCGTCGCCACCAAGAGCAACATCGCGGTGACGGTCCTCACCGACTGGGAGGACTACCAGGAGCTCTTCTGGATGGTCGTCCCACGGGGGGCCGGCGCCAAGCTGGAGCAGGTTGTGAGCGCCAAAGAAGGCTGATCCAAGCTGCAAGCCGCAAGCTTCACGCTGCAGCCTGCAGCCTGCAGCCTGCAGCGTGAACCCGGTCGCTCTCCTCGCATTACCATCCGTTCAACACAATGGCTGTGACACAGGAAGAAGTCCTCAACGCGCTCCGAACCGTCCAGGATCCCGATCTGAAGCGGGACCTGGTGTCGCTGGGCTTTATCAAGCAGCTGCGCATCGAGGGCGGGCGCGTGGCGTTCGCCATTGAGTTGACGACGCCGGCCTGCCCGGTGCGCGACCTCATGAAGGATCAGGCGCGGGTCGCCGTCGCGGCCATCCCCGACGTCTTGCAGGTCGACATCACGATGACGTCGCAGGTGCGCTCCTCGATGGCCGCGCAGCCCTCCGGCGGGCTAGTTCCGACGGTCAAGAACATCATCCCGATCGCCAGCGGCAAAGGTGGGGTGGGCAAGTCGACGGTCAGCGCGAACCTCGCACTCGCGCTCTCGCGCACCGGGGCGCGCGTGGGCCTGATGGATGCCGACGTGTACGGGCCAACGATCCCGACCCTGCTGGGCATCACCGCGGCACCCGAGGTCGACGCGCAGAACCGCATCACGCCGGTCGAGTCGCACGGCCTCAAGGTGATCTCGATGGGGTTCTTCATGAAGCCCGAGGAGGCGGTGGTCTGGCGCGGGCCGATGCTGCACAAGACGGTCCAGCAGTTCCTCGGTGGGGTGCTGTGGGGCGAGCTCGACTACCTGCTGGTGGATCTGCCGCCGGGCACAGGCGACGTGCAGCTGTCGCTGTGCCAGTCCATTCCGGTGACCGGGGCGGTGATCGTCTCCACGCCGCAGGACGTCGCGCTCAACGTCGCGCAGAAGGCGATTGCGATGTTCAAGAAGCTCAATGCGCCGATCCTGGGCGTAATCGAGAACATGAGCCATTACGTGTGCCCCCACTGCGGCACCACGGATGAGATTTTCGGAACCGGCGGCGCGCAGCGGACCGCCGAGCGGATGGACCTGCCGTTCCTGGGCGCGATCCCGCTGGCGACACCGGTGCGTGTGGCCTCGGACGACGGCATCCCCATCGTGATCAGCCAGCCGGATTCGCCGGCGGCCCAGGCGTTCGTCCAGGCGGCCGAGCGGCTCGCCGCCCAGGTGAGCATCCGGGCGATGCAAGGGGAGTTGCAGCCGCACGTGAACGTGTCGTTTTGAGGAGCGAGGGGCGGGGGATGACGGACACGAAGACACCGGTGCCCATTGAGATCGGACGGGCGAACGAGCACGACGTGAAGATCCGGTGGCAGGACGGGCACGAGAGCGTCTATCCGGCGCGGGCACTCCGCCTGGCCTGCCCGTGCGCGGGCTGCGCCCCACCACCTCCCGCAGGCCAAGCGGCCATCTCCGCCGTCAAACCGGCGGAGACCGGACCAGTGGTCCGTGCGGGAGGTGGTGGGGTCGCCGAGACGGTCCATCCGGTGCGGATCGACCTCGTCGGGCGCTACGCCATCAGCATTCAGTGGTCGGATGGGCACAACACGGGCATTTACACGTTCGAACGATTGCGAACCATGTGTCCATGCTGTTCGGCAGGGGGCGTGCGGCAAGGGGCGAGGGTGGAGACCGACTGAAGCCTCATGATCCACCTCTTGCGGCAGGCGGCGACGGGCCAACAAATCAACGAGATGCTGGAAGTCCATGAAACGTATATCAAGGTTGCCGTGGACATCGAGCGGAAGATTCTGGCTGGCGGTGGAGAGTTTCACGCCGACTGCGAGTCAGTGCTCATCGAACATGGTAGCCGGAAGCAGGATGTTTGGGGCGCCGACTGGATTCCATCCGAACGCGCGGTTCGATACGGTGCATTAATCAACATCAGGCCGAAGATCAACCCCAGTATGGAAATCCAGGATCGAGCCGTTCGTCAAACAGTGGAAGCCGTTGTCCGGGCGCTGTTGCATACACCATGACCGATTGGGGTCGACGTCAAACGCGCTATCAACAGGACGATCCCGCAATCCAGCTTGGAGGACTGGCCTCCAATCTGAGCCGGATCGCCTGGTTCGCGCAATATGGAAATTGTCAGCAAGCCCTACCAGTATTTCGAGAAAGTAAGTACTTCACAGAATGGGCTGCAAGCACCTGTTCTCTTGAACAGCAGCATATGCTGGCTGAATTGCAGCTACAACTGGCATCCTGGGAGCGGGAGTGGGGAAAGGGTCGGAGCACATCCGACATATCTCAAGAGGCTACGCTATGGTCGCTGCGTCTTCTTGGATCCGCGGGGTTAGTCCAAGAGAGTGCAGCGAAAGATAGTCCGAACAGGACAGGGACGACGTCACCCCCAGCACTCAGCAGCCGGTGGTAGAAGAGGAAGGAGCCGCGAGCGGTAACCGGAACCAGCCCCAGAGCAAAGAGTCATGACACGCATCTACCTTGATTACGCGTCCAGCACTCCGCTGCTGCCTGAGGTGAAGGCGGCGGTGGGGGCGGCCCTGGAAG
>JACQRE010000094.1 GCA_016206585.1 Candidatus Omnitrophota bacterium
CGCGAGCTGCGCGGCGTCGTCAAGACGGTCAAGGTCGGCAGCGCGCTCTTTACCGTCTGCGGGCCGCCGGTGATCCAGCGCCTGCGCGCGCTCGGCTTCGAGGTCATGCTCGACCTGAAGTTTTTTGACATCCCGAACACGGTGGCATTGAGCTGCCGCGCGGCCGCGCGCCACCGGGTGTCGATGGTGACCGTCCATGCGCGGGGCGGACGGGAGATGCTCGAGGCCGCGGTGCGGGGCAGCCGGCAGGAGGCGCGGTTACGGCGCATGCCGCCCCCGCGCGTGCTGGCGGTGACCATCCTGACCAGTGCAGGAGCCGGCCGTTCGACGATAGGCGATGTGCTTGCGCTGGCCCGGACCGCGCAGGCGGCCGGCTGTGACGGGGTTGTGGCCTCGGCCCACGAGGCCCGCGCGCTGCGAGCGCGGTTCTCCCGCCGGCTGCGCATCGTCTGTCCTGGCATCCGCCCGCGCGCATCGGCCCGCGGCGACCAGCGCCGCGTGGCCACGCCAGCACGGGCCCTGGCGGACGGGGCGGACTGGCTGGTGGTGGGGCGGCCGATCACGGCCGCGCGGAGTCCGCAGGCGGCGGCCCGCAGCATCTTGAGGGAGATGGCGGAGGGGACGGCATGTTGACGAAGGACAAGCTCTTGGAGATGTTCCGGAAGAGCAACGCGCTGCAGCGCGGCCACTTCGAGCTGTCCTCGGGGCTGCACAGCGGCCACTACTTCCAGTGCGCGCAGGTGCTGCAGTACCCGAAACAGGCGGCCATCATCGGTGCGGAGCTGGCCAGACGGTTCAGGGCCTCGAAGCCGACCGTGGTCATCGGGCCGGCGGCGGGCGGGATCGTCATCGCCTACGAGACGGCCCGCCAGCTGGGCGCTCGGGCGCTGTACAGCGAACGGGTCGACGCCGAGATGCAGCTGCGCCGCGGCTTCACGGTGACGAAGAAGGACCGGGTCATCATCACGGAGGACGCCATCACCACGGGGGAGTCCGCCCGGAAGGTGGCCTCGCTCGTCGAGCGCTTCGGCGCGAAGATGGTCGGCATCGGCTGCATCGTGGACCGTTCGGCCGGCCACACACCACTCTTCCCGGGCCGCCGCTTCGTGCGGCTCTTCGCCCTGGCCTTCGAGACGTTCCCGCCGCACGACTGCCCGCTGTGCAGCGAGCAGATCCCGGTCACGCGTCCTGGCCGCATCCCGAAGACCGTGTTATAATCACGTCGTCCTCGCAACCCGTCGCAATCACACGCATGTCGATCGCGTATGGCCTCCTCGCCGTGCTGACGCTTCTGGGCGCGGTGTGGGTGGTGACGCTGCGGAACCTGTTTCGGGCCGCCCTCAGCCTGGGGCTCGTGCTCCTGGGGGTGGCCGGCCTCTTCATCCTGCTCGAGGCCGAGTTCCTGGCGTTCGTCCAGATCCTCGTCTACGTCGGCGCGATCCTCACCCTCGTCGTCTTTGCCATCATGCTGACCGCCAAGCTCCATGCCTCGTCGGCCTCGCCCGCCAGCCGGCAGACGGTGCCGGCCGCAGCCGCAGCGCTTGGCCTGTTCCTCGTCCTGGTGTCGACGACGAACGCGCTGACCTGGCCCGACTATCCCGCCGCCGAGGCCGTCTCGCTGGCCGCACTGGGGCAGGAGCTGGTCAAGACGCTCGTGCTGCCCTTTGAGGTCATCTCGCTCGTCTTCGTCGCGGCGATGGTGGGGGCGATCGCGATCGCCGCCAACCCGCCCATGAAACCGCCCCCGTCATGATCCCACCACCTGCGTGGGTTCGCCGAAGGCGAACCGGGTCGCTGGCACGAGCACGTCGGATGCCGGCCGGTGCCAGCGACCGGCCTGCGGCCAACACGCAGGTGGTGGGATGATGCCGGTCCAGTCGCTCCTGCTGCTCAGCCACGCGCTGTTCTGCCTCGGGATCTACGGCATCCTGACCCGCCGGCACGCGATCGGGCTGCTGCTCTCCATCGAGCTGATCCTCAACGCCGCGGCCCTCAACTTCGTGCTCTTCAGCCGCGCCTTCGGCCACGTGCAGGCGCAGGCGTTTGCGCTCTTCATCATCGCCCTGGCGGCGTGCGAGGCGGTGGTGGGGCTGGCGATCATCATCCGCCTCTCCCGCACCGCGAAGACTGTCTTCGCCGACCACGTCGACCTCCTGAAGGGCTGACCCCACCACCTGTCTGTCGGCCGAAGGCCGGTTGCAATATTGAACGCAAGCATGCACATCAATGACTCGATGTATGTAAGGGACACAGAATATTGCAAGGCTCCGCTTGCAGCGGAGCCCAGACAGGTGGTGGGGTGATGGACCACGCCGCAGCACCCGCCGTCACGCTTACCCTGCCGCAGCTGGGCTGGATCCCGGCACTCCCGCTCCTCGCGTTCACCCTCCTCCTCTTCTTCGGCCGCCGCCTGGGCCGGTTCAGCCCGTGGGTCGCGGTGGCGGCACTCGCCGGCGCGCTCGGCATCACGCTGAGCCTGGCCGGCACGGTGTTCCACGGCCACCGCGTCGCGGTCAGCTGGGCGTGGCTCTCCGCCGATGCGCCGGTGTGGTCGATCGGGCTGTCCGTCGACGGGCTGAGCTGGCTGATGCTGTTCGTCGTGACCTCGATCGGGACGATGATCGCGCTCTACTCGATGGGCTACATGCACGGCGACCCGCGCCTCTCCCGCTTCTTCGCCTACCTCTCGCTCTTCTGCGCCTCGATGCTCCTGCTCGTTCTCGCCGACCACTTCCTGCTGCTCTATGTGGGGTGGGAGCTCGTGGGGCTCTGCTCGTACCTCCTCATCAGCTTCTGGTTCGAGAAGCCGGAGGCCGCCGCGGCCGGGCGCAAGGCGTTCATCACGACGCGCATTGGCGACACCGGGCTGCTGCTGGGCATCCTCCTGCTGTTCTGGACCGCGCACGAGCTCCACTTTAGCCAGCTCGACGCGGTGCGCGCCCACCTCTCGCCGGGGCTGCTGACGCTCATCAGCGTGCTGATCTTTCTGGGGGCGGCGGGCAAGTCCGCCCAGATCCCGCTGCACGTGTGGCTGCCCGACGCGATGGAAGGCCCCACACCGGTCTCCGCGCTCATCCACGCGGCGACGATGGTGGCGGCGGGCGTCTACCTCGTCGCGCGCACGCTGCCGCTCTTCACTCCGGAGAGCCTGCAGATCGTCCTGACCATCGGGTTGCTCACGCACCTCTTCGCCGGGACGGTCGCGCTGACGCAGACCGACATCAAGCGCATCCTCGCGTACTCGACGCTGAGCCAGCTCGGCCTCATGATGGTAGCACTCGGGCTGGGGGCCGCCCCGCTGGCCATGTTCCATCTCGGCACGCACGCGTTCTTCAAGGCGCTCCTCTTCCTGGGCGCTGGCAGCGTCATCCACGCCGCCCACGCGCAGGAGCTGGGCCAGCTCGGCGGCTTGCGCAAGACGATGCCGTGGACGGCGGCCCTCTTCTTCATCGCGGCGGTCTCGATGAGCGGGCTCTTTCCGCTGAGCGGTTTCTGGAGCAAGGACGCGATCCTCCTCGCCGCACGGCACGACCATCCGTGGCTGCTCTGGGTGCTGCTGGGCGGTGCCGCGATGACCACCGCCTACATCTTCCGGGTGTACCTGCGCTGTTTCGAGGGGACGGCGAAGGACCATCACGGGGCAACACCTCACGCCCATGAGTCCCCGATGATCATGGTGCTGCCGATGGCGATGTTGGGACTGGGCGCGATCGGGGCCGGCCTCGCCGGGTCGCCGTGGCTCCACCACCCGCTCTTCCGTCTGCTCGGCGAGACGCACGTCCACGAGGGGGTCGACGTCCCGATCCTGGCGTGGTCGACGGTCGCCGCCGCGCTCGGCCTCGGCCTCGCCTGGGTGGTCGGCGTGCAGCAGCGCTACCTCCTGCCGCCCGCCCTGCGGCCGCTGGGCAGCCAGCTCTACCGGCTGGCCGCGAACAAATACTACGTCGATGAGCTCTACGACCGGTTCCTCATCCGCCCGTTCCTGGATCTCGCGCGCGGCCTGGCTGGCTTCGACCAGCGCGTCATCGATGGCGCGGTCAATGGCGCCGGCCGCGTGGGCTGGGGGCTCGGCGAGCTCAAGGCCTGGTTCGACCAGGCGGTCGTGGACCAGCTCGTCAACGGCCTCGCCCGGACCGTGCGCGGGGCGGGGGCGACGCTGCGCTGGATCCAGACCGGCATCGTCCAACAGTACCTGTTCGTCGTCGTCATGGCGGTCGTGGTCCTCTCGGCCCTCCTCCGCCGCTGACCGCCACGTGAGAGGAGCTTCATGGCATTGACGGCCTTGCTCGCATGTCCGCTGGTGGGGATGCTCCTGATCCTGGCGCTGCCGAAGACCGCGGTCAAAGCGATCCGCAGCGTCGCCCTCCTCGCGACCGGGGCCGCCCTCCTCGGCTCGCTGCAGCTGCTCGCCTTCTTCCAGCCGGGCCGGACACAGGTGCAGTTTCAGGAGAAGCTGTCCTGGATCCCGCAGCTCAACATCTTCTACACCGTCGGGGTGGACGGCATCAGCCTGCCGATGGTGCTCCTCACCGCCCTGCTCAGCTTCCTCGCGTGCATCGCCTCGACCTCCATCACCGAGCGGCAGAAGGAGTACTACGCGCTCTACCTGCTCCTCGAGGTCGGCATGCTGGGGACCTTCCTGGCGCTAGACCTCTTCCTGTTCTACGTCTTCTGGGAGGTGGTGCTCGTGCCGATGTACCTCATGATCGGCATCTGGGGCGGGGGCCGGCGCGAGTACTCGGCGTTCAAGTTCTTCGTCTACACGCTGGCGGGCAGCCTCGCGATGCTGCTGGCGATCCTCGCGCTGTACCTGCGCACGCGCAGCTTCGACATGGTCCACCTCGCGGCCATGGGCCACACGCTGGACCTCGGCTTCCAGCAGTTGCTCTTCGTGGCGTTCTTTCTCGGGTTCGCCATCAAGGTGCCCGTCTTCCCGTTCCACACCTGGCTGCCTGACGCCCACGTCGACGCGCCCACCCCCGGCAGCGTCCTGCTGGCCGGCGTCCTGCTGAAGATGGGCGGCTACGGCTTCTTCCGCATCGCGTACCCGATCTTCCCGGAGGGCGCGCAGTGGTTCGGCGGGACGATGGCGCTCCTGGGCATGATCAACATCGTCTACGGCGCCTTCGTCGCCATGGCGCAGACCGATTTCAAGCGGCTGGTCGCCTACTCGTCGGTGTCCCACATGGGCTTCGTCCTGCTGGGGCTGGCGGGCCTGACGGCGGAGGGCTGGAATGGCGCCATGTTCCAGATGTTCAGCCACGGCGTGATCACCGGAGCCATGTTCCTCCTGGTCGGGGTGCTCTACGACCGGGCGCACACCCGCAACCTCGAGGAGTTCGGGGGGCTGGGCGTGCGCGTGCCGGTCTACGCGGCGTTCCTCATCTTTTTCAGCCTCGCCTCGCTGGGGCTGCCGGGGCTCTCCGGTTTCGTCGCGGAGTTCCTCGCGCTGATCGGCGCCTACGGGCGGTGGACGTGGCAAACGACCGTCTCGGTGCTGGGGGTCGTCGTGGCGGCCGCGTATATGCTGAAGGTGATCCGGCAGGTCCTCCTCGGGCCGCTGAACACGCGATGGGCCGCCCTGCCGGACATGACCGGGCGGGAGGTCATCAGCCTCGCCCCGCTCCTGCTCGTCGTCCTGGCGCTGGGCGTCTACCCGCTGCTGCTGCTGCAGATCCAGGACACCGCGCTGCAGCAGGTGATCGCCCACGTCCTCGGACAACCCTGGCAGCGATGAGTACGGTCCTCTGGGAGAGTCTCTCGGCGTGGTGGCCGGAACTCATCCTGAGCCTCGGCGCGCTCAAGGTGATCCTGGCCGGCGTCTGGTTCAAGTCGCCGCGGGGTGCCCTCACGTTCGCCTGGCTCTTCGTGGCCGCCGCGGCCGCCGCGCTGTGGGTGGCTCCGGTCCCCCCGTCGACCGACGTCTTCTTCGGCCTCATCGTCTGCGATCCCTTCAGCCTCGTCTTCCGCTGGCTGGCACTCGGCTCCGTCGCGATCACGCTGCTGCTCATGAGCGCTTCGCGGGAGCTGCCGCTCTCGCTGCGCGGGGAAGGGATGGGGCTGCTCCTGGCCATCGGGGTGGGCCTCATGCTGATGGCCGAGGCGAACCATCTCCTGATGGCCTACCTCGCCATGGAGCTGGTCAGTCTCAGCGCCTATCTGCTCGTCGGATTCCTGCGCGATGCGCGCTCCTCCGAAGCGGCGCTGAAGTACCTGCTCTTCGGCGCGCTCGCTTCCGGCATCATGCTCTTCGGCATGTCGCTCCTCTTCGCGCTGACCGGCCAGCTGTCCTTCCCCGCGCTCCTGGAGGCGGTGAGGGGCCTGAGCGGTCCGATGGCTTCCGCGCTGCTCGTGGCGGTGTCGCTGATGCTCGCCGGGCTGGCGTTCAAGATTTCGATGGTGCCCTTCCACATGTGGACGCCGGACGCCTACGAGGGCGCCCCGGCCGCGGTCACCGCGCTGCTCTCCGTCGGGCCGAAGGCGGCGGGGCTGGCCCTGTTCCTGCGCATCATGGCCGCCCTCGCCCCGGCGTGGCCGGCCCTCGCCCCCACGGTGCTGGGGCTGACCGTCCTGACGATGACGCTGGGCAACGTGGTCGCCCTCGTCCAGACGAACGTGAAGCGGCTGCTCGCCTACTCGACGATCGGCCAGGTGGGCTACCTCCTGATCGGCGTCGTCGCCCACACCGCGCTGGGGCACGAGGCGCTGCTGCTCTACCTCGTCGCGTACCTCTTCATGAACTTCGGCGCGTTCGCCTGTGTCGTCGCCGTGGTCAACGAGACGGGCAGCGAATCGCTTGAGGCGTTTCGCGGGCTGTCGAAGCGCGCTCCCGCCCTCGCCCTGAGCCTCGCGCTCTTCCTCCTCTCGCTGGCCGGGATCCCGCCCCTGCTGGGCTTCTTCGGCAAGTTCCTGCTCTTCCAGTCAGCGCTCGACGCCAGCCAGGCGTGGCTGGCGATCGCCGGGGCGGTCAACAGCGCGGTGGCCCTCTACTACTACGCGAACCTGATCCGCCTGATGTACTTCGTGCCTTCCGAATCCGCCCGGCCGGTCCGCCCGGCCGCCGCCCTGCATGTGGCCCTGGGGCTCTGTGCGGCGGCGACGCTGCTCCTCGGGCTCTTCCCCGGCGCCCTGCTGGAGTGGCTCAGCGCGCACGCGAGCCTGAATCTGCTCTAGGCGGCGTTCAGGAGGCTGTGTTATAATCCCACCACCTGTGCGATTTCGCCGAAAGCGAAATGGTCACCGTTAGCCAAGATGCAGAAGCGACACCATGACGGTGACCGGCCTGCGGCCAACGCACAGGTGGTGGGATAATGCGCCCGCCTGATCCATCCGTGTGGTTGAAACAAGCTGGGTTGTTGACCGCCATCCCCTTCGTGTTGCTGGTTGGCCCCGCGATCGGCTACTACCTCGGCAGCATCCTCGATCATCGATGGTCCTATGCACCCTGGGGAGTGGCGGGAGGCATTGTCCTTGGCTTGCTCGCGAGCGCCAAAGTCACCGTCGACATGATCCGTCAAGCACGGGATCTCCACGGTTCGAATGACGACCAGTAGCGTGCCCTTCTGGATGCCATCCGCGGCCGGCCTCCTCGCCGGTGCGGCATGGAACTTCGCGAGCGTCTGGACGCTGTCGCGCCTGCTCAACGCCTGGCTCAGCCCACAGCGATCCCGCCGGCACGTCGTGGGCTGGCTGGCGGCGAAACTGGCCGTGTTGTATCCGCTGGCGGCGCTGTTTCTGCAGACGTATCCCGGCACCGCCGTCGGCTTCGGCATCGGGTTCACGGTCGCCCTCCTCGTGGTCATCGGGTGGTATGCGCTCGCCACGCAACGCTCCCTCGCCCATGGCCGCTGAACACGCCGTGGAGCACGCGGCCGCGCACCTGCCCGCCGCGCATCACGCGGCACAGGCCGGCGGCGAGATCCCGGAGCTCCCGAATCTCATCACCCTCCTCAGCAGCCGGTGGCACGACCATCCGCTCGTCGCCTGGCTCCACCACTGGGAAAACCTCGTCTTCGCGTGCCTGGTGGCCGCCGGGCTGTCGTGCCTGGCCTGGCGCTACGCGCGGCGGCCCCAGCTCATCCCGGGCGGCGGGCAAAACGCCCTGGAGCTGCTGGTGGAGGGGATCGACCGGTTTGTCCACAGCATCATCGGCCGCGCCGGCCGTCGCCACACCCCCTTCATCGGGACGCTCTTCCTCTACATCTGGCTCATGAACCTCTCCGTCCTCATCCCCGGCCTGAAGTCCTCGACGTCGAGCCTCAACA
>JACQRE010000095.1 GCA_016206585.1 Candidatus Omnitrophota bacterium
GCCGACCCCCGGACCATCCTGCCCGAGAAAGAGAAGGTCTACACCGAGATGGAGGCGCTCATCGCCCACTTCAAGATTCTCATGCCGGGACATGGCATCCGCCCGCCGGCCGGGGAGGTCTACCAGGCGGTCGAGGGCGCCAACGGGGAGCTGGGCTTCTACGTAGTGAGCGACGGCTCGGACCGCCCCTACCGGGTGCGGGTCCGCCCGCCGTGCTTCACGATCATGGCCGCCCTCCCCGACCTGCTGGTGGGCGACATGCTGGCGGATCTGGTGCCAACGTTCGGCTCCGTGAACATGATCGGCGGAGAGCTTGATCGATGAAACAACCATACCGAGTTCGGAGTTCGGAGTTCGGAGTTCGGAGTGAAAGCGCTTTGT
This sequence comes from Candidatus Omnitrophota bacterium, assembly GCA_016206585.1. GTDB lineage: Bacteria > Omnitrophota > Gorgyraeia > Aquiviventales > Aquiviventaceae > JACQRE01. The sequence continues at coordinate 382 of JACQRE010000095.1, forward strand.
ATTCCGCACTCCGCACTCCGCACTCCGCACTCTGTGTGTGCTGGCCACCGTCCCCATGAGCAACTTAGAGTCTCTCAGGCAAGCAGCGCAGACGATTGTGGCCAGATATGAGGAAAAGCGGGCGGCGATGCTGCCGGTCCTGCGCCTGGTCCAGGAGCGGTTCGGCCACGTCACACCGGAAGCCGAGGCGTGGGTGGGGAACCTGTTAGACGTCGCCACCGCCCACGTGCACGAGGTCGTGACGTTCTACACGCTCTACCACCAGCAGCCCGTCGGCCGGTATCACGTCCAGGTCTGCCACAACATCGCCTGCGCGCTGCGCGGGGCGGACGGCTGCCTCGCCGCCATCTCGGAGCGGTTGGGCATCGCGCCGGGGCAGACGACCCCCGACCGGCAGTTCACGCTCTCGACCGTCGAGTGCCTCTGCGCCTGCGAGGCCGGGCCGATGATGCAGGTCAACGACCAGTACGTCGGCCCCATCACGCGCGAGATCATCGACGCGCTCGTGACCCACCCCGACCAGCTGCCGGCCTTGCCGCTCATGTTCCAGGGCGCTCCCGGCTTGGTCGAGCCGGTCCTCTCGAGGCGGTTCGGGGTGCCCCGCTCGGAGCACATCGACACCTACCTGAGGGGTGGGGGCTACCAGACAGCACGCAAGGTGCTCACCCAGATGTCGCCGGACCACGTGATTGCGGCGGTGACCGCCTCCAATCTCCGGGGACTGGGGGGCGCGGGCTTTCCGACCGGAAGGAAGTGGAGCTTCATCCCGAAAGACAGTGCTGCGCCGAAGTTCCTGGTCGTCAATGCCGATGAGGGCGAGCCCGGCACCATCAAAGACCGGTACATCATCACGAAGGACCCTCATGGGCTCATCGAGGGAATGCTCATCGCCTCCTACGCGACGGGGGCGCACAAGGCCTACGTGTACATTCGGGGCGAGTACGCCGAGCCCGCGCGGATCTTGCAGCAGGCCGTCGATGAGGCCATCAAGAAGGGCTTACTCGGCAAGAAGATCCTGGAGACGAACCATGACTTGGAGATCGTGGTCCACCGGGGAGCCGGCGCCTACATCTGCGGCGAGGAGACCGCGCTGCTGGAATCGCTCGAGGGGAAGAAGGGCTTCCCGCGCCTGAAGCCGCCGTTTCCCGCGATCTCCGGCCTCTTCGCTTCGCCGACGGTGATCAACAACGTCGAGACGCTCGCCTGCGTACCCGCCATCATCCAGAAGGGCGGCGAGTGGTTCGCGAAGCTCGGCTACGGCAAGAGCGGCGGCACGCGGCTCTTCTCGCTGAGCGGCCACGTCCGCAAGCCGGGGCTCTACGAGGCCTCGCACGGGATCACGCTGTGCGCGCTCATCGAGGCAGCGGGTGGGGTGCCGGAGGGCCGCCAGCTCAAGGCGGTGGTGCCGGGCGGCATCTCGGCGAAGATCCTCCGCGCGGATGAGATCGACGTGCGCATGGACTTCGACTCGCTGCTGGCCGCCGGCACGATGGCCGGCTCGGCGGGTGTCATCGTGATGGACGACTCCACCTGCATGCTGCGCGCCTTGTGGTTCGCGGCGAAGTTCTTCGCCCACGAGTCGTGCGGCCAGTGCTCGCCCTGCCGCGAGGGGACGGGCTGGGTGTTCAAGATCATCGACCGGATGATGCGGGGACAGGGACGTTCGCAGGACCTGGACATCCTCCTGAACGTCGCCGGCAACATGGAGGGCCGCACCATCTGCGTCTTCGCGGATGCGGCC
>JACQRE010000096.1 GCA_016206585.1 Candidatus Omnitrophota bacterium
CCGTAGATCCCCCCGTAGAACGTGTTGTTGCCCTGAATGGTCTGTTCCAGCGTCGCCTCGGCCGTGGCGCTCATCTGGAACAGCACCTTGGTTGGATCGTTGAGGACGCCGACCACGGAATTGCCTTGCGCGGTCAGCGCGCCGGTCACGTAGATGGTCACCTGGCCGGACGCGGTCAGGGTCGCGTTGCCCTGCACCGTCAGGTTCCGGTAGCAGTAGGTGCCCGGCGTCAGGGTGACGGTGGTGTTCCCCTGCACGGTGAAGTCGTCGCAGGTCAGCTCCGGCGGGACGACGACCGCAGGCATTGGCACGGCCTCGGGCGCCGACACCACGTCCTGCGTATCCGTCGGGGGATCGGTCCCCCCGGTGATGAAGGCGGGGTCGTAGCCGGTCACCACGGACTCCGGATCGTCGACACCGGGCCCGACCACGATCTGGCCGTCCACGAAGATGCTGCCGCCGATGGACACCCCGCCGGCCGACGTGGCGTTCGTGCCGACGTCCCCGTTGTGGCCGGCGTTGTAGCCGGGCGAGCCCTCGTCGCCGTTGTAGGGCCCGAGGGCCGAGTCGTAGCTGTCGGTCGTCGCGTTGCCGCCGACGCTGACCAGCTGATCGCCGAACATCGCGTACTGAAACACCGACTGCGGCGTGAGCTGGAGCACCGCCTCCATGCGGCGCTCCTCCTGTTGGCTGAACCCGCGCGTCGTCACCCGCCACCGGAGGCTCCCGAGCGGCTCCGGAGGGCTGTCAATCTGGAACGTCCCGGTCAACAGGGTGCCCGTCACGAGATCATCGGTGAGATCATCGGGGGTCCGGAGGTTCAGAAGCGCCCGATCCACCCCCGCCTCCGCGAGGAAGAAGGCGCTCTGTCTGGCGGCGCTCCGGCGGCCCAGCTGGTTCTCGTTCATGCTGCGGAGCAAGAGCGAGGATCCCAGCGTCGTCAGCACGACGACGACGCCCAGGGAGAATAGCATGGCGGTGCCGCGTTGATGCCGTCGCTTCATGCCTCGACCCTCCCCACACACAACACGAGCCTCCGACAGGAGGCTCGTGCCCGCTCCACACCGGCAACCTGGCTATCTCCACGGTGCCAGGCACTTCACTTCGCGAAGAGCCAGGCCCCGGCGAAGACCCGTGGCTTTGCGTCCTCTCCTTGCGGAGAGTTTGCCTCTTCTCGGTTGGTTACTTTAAGTATGCCTGACGGGTAGGGGAAATGCCAGCGTGCTGGGGTTACAGCTCGCGCCACGAGAGCACGCTGACCTCGTAGCTGCCGATCGGGCCGCTGGCGTCGCCGAGCGCCTCGTCGTAGTGAAACGCGCTCTTCTTGTCGATCTCGATCTGCTCCGCGGCGATGGCCCCGTAGAAGGCGACCTCCTTCTTCAGCCTCACCCTCGACTGCGGCGCGTAGATGGCCCCCACGAAGGTGCCCTCTTTATCGATCACGACGTCCCCGTCCGACGTGACCTGGAGGATCAACTGGGTCGGCTTGCCGCCCGCGTTGACCTGGAGGTGCTTGTCGAAATCCACCCGGTTCGCGTACACCACCACGTTGCCTGTCACGGCGATGACCGAGTTCTGATCGGCCTTGATGTCATCGTAGCAGTACGGGCTGTCGCTCTCCGCGAAGGTGAAGGTGGCGTCTTTCGGCAGGAGCAGGTCCTGGTCGCAGGAGAGCCCGGTCGTGTCCACCGGGGGCGTATCCACGGCCTGCGGCGCAGACACGATGGGCGGGTCGCCCGTGATGACGACGGACCCGTCGGCCGACACCGCCTCGCTCGGGTCGGCCATGCCCGGGCCGACGACGACCTGGCCGTTGATGGAAGTCCCCTGCTCGAGCACGACGCTGTCCTCGTCGGTCGCGTTCGTGCCCACGTGCCCGCGTTGGCCGGCGGTCTCCGGATCGTAGGGGCCGAGCCGCGAGTCGTAGCTGTCCGTCAGCCCGTCCTTCTTCACCCTGACCTCCTCGTCGCCAAACAGCGGAAGCTGGAAGATCGACTGGCCCTCTCCCTGCACCGTCATCTCGAGGTTCCGCTGGTCGGTCCCCGCCAAGCCGTGGGCGGTGATCAGGTGCCTGGAGCCGCCCAGGGGGGTCACTTCGGCCCAGTAGGTGCCGGTGAGGAGGGAGGTGACCTGGATGGCGCCGCTGTTA
>JACQRE010000100.1 GCA_016206585.1 Candidatus Omnitrophota bacterium
CACGTACTGGTTGGGACCGTGGAGCGACTAATCAACGAGTTTCGCTCACGGCACGCGGCCATCGCCATCCCCACGTATCAAGGACGCCGTGGTCACCCGGCACTGTTTGGCCGGACGGTGTTCCAGGAGCTCCTGGAACACCGTCCGGCCCAACAGTGCCGGGTGACCACGGCGGCCATGATACGTGGGGATGGCGATGGCCGCGTGCCGTGAGCGAAACTCGTTGATTAGGCGCTCCAGGGTCCCAACCAGTACGTGCGGCTGATCCACTGGCCACACAACCGCTCCGTCAACCGGACGGTTGATTATAGAGGACAACCCCTGCTGGATCGAACCGATCTGCCCGGTCTCCGGTCGGTCGTTTCGAGCCACGATGGCGCCGCGCAAGTCTACCGCGGCCAATATCTTGGGAGCATCGGGCCCCAGCACGACGACCGTTGGGTCGAGTCCGGCCGCGACGCTCGCCTCGAGGACGCTTTCGAGAAACGTCCTGCCACGATAGAGCAGAAGAGCCTTGGGAAAGCCCATTCGCCGGGACTCTCCGGCCGCGAGGATGATGCCCGCGATCATGGGCCGCGCCTTTCGCGGGCTCTATCCTGCCCTAGATTGGGGGTATGACGGTCCATCGCATCCGGCTCCTGGGGGACCCCATCCTCCGGACCCGCTGCCAGCCCATCAGCAACTCCCGTTCGCCGGCGGTGCGGGTGGTGGCCGACGACTTGCGGGACACCCTCCGCGACTGGCAGGAGCGGTACGGAACCGGCCGGGGCATCGCGGCTCCGCAGATCGGCGCACCCATCCGCCTCATTCTCGTCATCGAGAACGCCAAGCGCGTGTGGATGGTCAATCCGGAAATCGTGGATGTGGGCGACGAGGACTTTCTGGTATGGGACGACTGCTTCTCGTTCCCTGATTTGATGGTCCGGGTGCAACGGGCGTACCATGTGACGGTGAAGTACCAGGATCTCGCGGGCCGCAGCCACAGCATTGACGCCGCGGGGCCCTTCGCCGAGCTGTTGCAGCATGAGATCGATCATCTGGACGGCGTGCTGGCGGTGGACCGGGCCAGCGGCCTGGACCCCTTCTGCCTGCGGGAGGAGTGGCAGCGACACTGGGGCCGCGAGGGCCGGTATGGGAAGCCGGCGCCCCGCGAGGAGCCTCGCGCGGCCCACGTTCTGTAGATCCCCGCGCCCGCGGCAGCAGTTCCCTCTCACGCGGTAACCTAGGGACGCTCTGAGCAAGTCGCCAGCGGTGGGTCCCGGCGTGCACTGGAGAGTGGACGCGAATGGGCGGGGCCCCGCCCATCCGGGTCCATGGATCGGACAGACTCCCTCTAGTAGTGGCGACGGTCTCTGTGTATCGTGCGTGGAGACAGGGGTGCTCGCCGGTTCCCGGCGGGCTGAGATCACACCCTTTGAACCTGACCCGGTCAAGACCGGCGGAGGGAGTCCTCAATGACCCAGCCCACCTGCAGTACCCAGATGCACCATGCCCGGCGCGGTGAGATCACCAACGCGATGCGCTTCGTGGCGGAGCGCGAAGACCTTGTGCCCGAGCTGGTGCGGGAGGAGGTCGCACGGGGCCGGCTGATCATTCCCGCCAACGTAGGGCACCTTGCCGGGCACTTGGAGCCCATGGCGATTGGCAAGGTGGCCCGGGTCAAGATCAACGCCAACATCGGCAACTCGGCCGTGACGTCCAGCATCCCGGAGGAAGTGGCCAAGCTGGAGCTGGCGGTGAAATACGGCGCGGACACGGTGATGGACTTGTCGACCGGCAAGGACCTGGACGCCACGCGGGAGGCGATCATCGCGCGCTCGACCGTGCCCGTGGGCACCGTGCCCATCTACCAAGCGGCGCTCCAGGTGGAGGACCCCGCCGACCTCACGCCGGAGTTGCTGCTCGAAACCATTGAGCACCAGGCGAGGCAGGGCGTGGATTACATGACGATCCACGCCGGCGTGTTGCTGGAGCACGTTCCCCTGGTATACGGGCGCGTGACCGGCATCGTGAGTCGCGGCGGCTCGCTGCTCGCGGTCTGGATGGCGCGGCACCGGCGGCAGAACCCGTTGTACACGCACTTCGACGACGTGCTGGACATGTTGCGGCAGTATGACGTCACCATCTCGCTGGGAGACGGGCTACGGCCGGGCTCGCTCCACGACGCCAGCGACCAGGCCCAGTTCGCCGAGCTGGAGACCTTGGGGGAGCTCACGCTCAGGGCCTGGGAGCGGGACGTCCAGGTGATGATCGAAGGCCCGGGGCACGTCCCCATGCACCAGATCGAGATGAACGTCCGCAAGGAGAAGGAGATCTGCCACGAGGCCCCGTTCTATACCCTGGGGCCGCTGGTGACGGA
>JACQRE010000097.1 GCA_016206585.1 Candidatus Omnitrophota bacterium
ACCTACGTCGGCGAGGTGACCAACCACGACACCTCCTCGGTCACGCTGGCGATCCTCAAGGGGGTCCTCGAGCCGAAGGTGGGCGAGAACGTCAACTACGTCAACGCCTCGCTCATCGCCGCGGAGCGCGGGATCAAGGTGGTGGAGGCGAAGGCCAGCCGCATGGACGAGTTCGCCAACCTCCTCTCGGTGGACGTGCGCAGCGATCCCTCGACGTCGCTCGGGATCGTCCCGAGCCAGCGAAGCGCCTCGAGGGACGACGGCCAGACGCTGACGCTGCAGGGCACGCTCTCCGCCCGGCGCGAGCCGCGCATCGTGAAGATCGACCGCTACTTCGTGGAGGCCTCTCCCGAAGGGCACCTGCTCATCATCAAGAACGAGGACAAGCCCGGCCTGATCGGGCAGCTGGGCACGCTGCTCGGCGAGGCGAAGATCAACATCGCGGGCATGACCAACGGCCGCGAGAAGCCGGGCGGGGCGGCCATCACGGTGGTCAGCATCGACAACCCGGTGCCGCCGAAGGTGCTCGAGCAGGTCAAGAAGCTCCGGCACGTCCTCGACGCCAAAGTGATCACCCTGTAACCACACCCTTCGTGTGACGTGTCACGTGTGACGTGTGACGCAGAGCGGTTCGAGCCGTGGTCTGCCGTGACGTGACACGTGACACGTGACACATAACACGTGACACAACCTGCACATGTCGAACCTCGTCATCGTGGGCGCCCAATGGGGCGATGAAGGCAAGGGCAAGGTCATCGACGTCCTCAGCGAGGAGGCGGACGTCCTGGTCCGCTTCCAGGGCGGCCACAACGCCGGCCACACCGTCATCGCCGACGGCCAGGAGTTCATCTTCCACCTGATCCCCTCCGGGCTGCTGCACGAGGGCAAGATCGGGTTGATCGGCAACGGGGTGGTCATCGATCCGGAAGCGCTGCTGGAGGAGATGGGCCGGCTCTCGGAGCGCGGGATCGACGTCCAGCGGGCGGTCAAGATCAGCGACCAAGCCCACGTCATCTTCCCCTACCACAAACAGCTGGACCTACTCGAGGAGTCGGTGCGCGCAGGCCGCATCGGGACGTCGGGGCGGGGCATCGGGCCGTGCTACGCCGACAAGACGGCGCGCTGCGGCATCCGCGTGGCGGACCTGTGCGACGCCGCGGCCTTCGCGAAGAAGCTGCGCCAGAACGTCACGGAGAAGAACCGCCTGTTCCAGGCGCTCTACGGCAAGCCGCCGGTGTCCTATGAGGAGCTGCTCGAGCGCTACACCGGCTACGCGAAGCGGCTCGCCCCGCACGTGGTCAACGGCGTGCGCTTCCTGCGCGAGGCGATCGCCCAGGGCAAGCGGCTGCTCTTCGAGGGCGCGCAGGGCACGCTGCTGGACGTGGACCACGGCACGTACCCGTACGTGACCTCCTCCAATGCGACGGCGGGAGGGGCCTGCACCGGCTCCGGGGTGCCGCCGACGGCGATCGACCGCGTGATCGGCGTCGTGAAAGCCTACACGACCCGCGTGGGCGAGGGGCCGTTTCCCACGGAGTTCCCACCGGACCTGATGGAGCGCATCCGCACGAAGGGCAAGGAGTTCGGCGCGACGACTGGACGAGCTCGGCGCTGCGGCTGGTTCGATGCGGTCGTCGCACGGCACGCCGTGTGGGTCAACGGTTGCGCCGCCATCGCCGTCACCAAGCTGGACGTCCTCGATGAGATGGAGACCATCCAGATCTGCACGAGCTACCGCGATGGCGCCCGCCCCGTCGAGGAGTTTCCCTCCAGCGCCGACGTCCTGTCCCGGTGCCAGCCCGTGTACGAGTCGTGGCCCGGCTGGCAGGCGGATACGGGTGACGCGGGGCGGTTTGAAGAGCTGCCGCCCGAAGCGCAGCGGTACCTCAAGCGGCTGGAGAGCCTCTTGGGGGTCCCGATTTGCCTCATTTCCACCGGCTCGAAACGGGAGCAGGCGTTCAAAATTGGTTGCTGGTGAGGGAGTTGCGTCGCAGGGGCCTATTGACGCCCTCCGGGGGCTATGTTAGCGTGGTGTCGTCGTGCAGTCGTGCGTGCGGAGTCTCACCTGCCATGGGGTGGCGTGATCGAGGAGGAATGAGCATGCGTGCGGTAATGGCCGTGATGCTGGGGATCGGCGTGTTGGCGAACAGCGGGTGCGCGGTCACCTTCGCGAAGCGCTCGCCGTGGGACATCCAACAGCTGGCGGAGCTCAGCGACCAGCTGGAGCAGTTCAAGACGCTCGCCCAGCTCAAGGCGCAGGAGGCGGATGAGCTCCGGCGCGCGAAGGAGCTCCTCGAGCAGCGGCTGGGCTCCTCCGAAGCCAGCATCGGCTACGACGAGCGGGGGTTGGTGACGCGCCTCGTGGACCAGGTGCTGTTTGACTCCGGCAAGGCCGAGCTGCGGCGCGGCGCCTACCCGGTGCTCGATAAAGTGGCCCAGGTGCTCCAGGAGGTCTCGGACCAGCCGGTGGGTGTTGAGGGCCACACCGACAACGTGCCGATCAAGGTGTCCGGCTGGGCCGACAACAAGGCGCTCTCGCTGGCCCGGGCCAACGCCGTCGTCGACTACCTCGTCGAGAAGCACGGCATCGATTCCGACCGCCTCATTCCGGTGGGGCACGGCGAGTCGCGGCCGATCGCCTCGAACGACACGGTGAAGGGCCGCCAGCAGAACCGCCGCGTAGAAATCGTGATTCTGCCCCAGTCGTCCGGGAAATCGTACGAGGACGACGCGAGGCGCAGCAACGCCGAACGCAGCTCGTATTCGAAATAACTTCAGGAGTCGGGACGGATGCGTCGTGGGATCGTGATCGGTCTTGGGGCGTTGGGCGTGTTGGTCGTGGTGCTGGCTGTGGCCCTGGCGACGGTCGGGACGGATCTGGACGAGATCCAGCTCGAGCGTGACGACCTGCAGGCGGAGGTCGAGGATCTGCACCAGGAGTTGCTGTCGGTCTCCGGGGACCGCGAGAGCCTGCAGCAGCAGGTCGAGGACCAGCGGAAGGCCATTGAGCAGGTGAAGGTGGAGCTCGGGCAGGCCCGCGCGAAGGCGAGCAGCGCCCAGGCGGCTCCCGCCGCGCCGCCCGCCGACGCCTCAGCGCCGAGTGCTGCCCCGTGAGCATGGACGAGGGACAGAAGCCGCTTCGGCACGTCGCGATCATCATGGACGGCAACGGCCGGTGGGCCACCGCCCGGGGATTGCCCCGCGTGATGGGCCACCACGCCGGCGCCCAGGCGGTACGCCGCGTCGTCGAGGCCTCGTGCGAGCTGAACCTCCGCGCGCTGACGCTGTACGCGTTTTCGTGGGAGAACCGCGACCGGCCCGCCGATGAGATCCAGGAGCTCATGCATTTGCTTGAGGAGTTCATCCGGCGCGAGACCCCCACGATGCTGGCCAACGGCGTGCGGTTGCGCGCCATCGGCCGGCTCGATGAGCTGCCGGCGACGGTCGTCGAGAGCCTGCAGCGTGTGATCGCCCGGACCGCGCACGGTGAGCGGCTGACGCTGACCCTCGCGTTGAGCTACGGCGGCCGCCAGGAGATCGTCGACGCCGCGCGGCGGCTCGCCCAGCAGGTCCAGCGCGGCACCGTGCGTCCCGAGCAGATCGACGAGGCGCTGTTCGCCCAGCAGCTCTACGCGCCCGACCTGCCGGATCCTGACCTCCTCATCCGCACCTCCGGGGAGCAGCGGCTCTCCAACTTCCTCCTCTGGCAGTCCTCGTACACCGAGCTCTACGTCACGCCGAAGTTGTGGCCCGACTTCACCAAAGCCGATCTCATCGAGGCGATGGCCGAATACGACCGGCGGGAGCGCCGGTTCGGCCGGATCGCCGCCGCCCATGCCGACTGAGACGCTCTCCACCACGCACGCGCCCGGGCGGACACCCAGCCCCGAACCGCCGCCCCAGACGATGCGCGCCTTGGCGGGCCGCCTCGCCAGCTCCGTGATCCTCGTCGGGCTGGTCCTGGGCACGCTGTTCGTGTTTCCGCTGTGGACCTTCGCGTTGGTGGTGATCGGGTTCGTCGCCGCGGCCCTCTACGAGTTCTTCACGATGGTGCGCCACCGGGGCATCCTGGTGCACCGGCCGCTGAGCATCGGGCTGGGGGTCGTGTTCACCGGACTGGTCGCGTGGCGGTCGCTGGTGGAGCCGGGGCTCGTGCCGACCCCGGTGATGGGTCCGGGGGCCACCGCCATCAGCTGGATGTGGGACATCTTCTGGCCCGCGACGATCGTGATCATCTTCATCCGACAGTTCACCCGCGAGAACACCTTCGAAGCGCTCGGCGGGCTGGCCACGACGCTCTTCGGCCTCGCCTACGTGGCGGCGCTGTTCAGCTACCTCTTCTACATCCGCACGATCGATCCCACGCAGGGGGCGTGGCTCGTCCTCTACCTCATCCTCGTGACGAAGATGGGCGACGTCGGCGCCTATGCGACCGGAAACCTCATCGGGCGGCACACGCTCATCTTGCGCATCAGCCCCCGCAAGACGGTCGAGGGCTTTGTGGGCGCGGTGCTCTTCAGCGGCCTGGCGGGGGCGGCCGGCAGCCGGCTGCTGGGCGCGCAACCGATTTTCGGCCAGTCCGCGACGCCGGTCCTCACCCTGCTGCTGGGGGTGTTCCTCGGCCTCATCGGCCAGCTCGGCGACCTGGCGGAGTCGCTGCTCAAGCGCGACTGCCAGGTGAAGGACGCCGGCTCGCTCATGCCCGGCCTTGGCGGCGTCCTCGATGTGATCGACAGCCTCCTGTTCACCGCCCCGTTATTCTATGGAATCCTGATCTATGGCTAAGC
>JACQRE010000101.1 GCA_016206585.1 Candidatus Omnitrophota bacterium
CGCTGGAGGCCACCAGGAACGGCTCGATGCCCATGTCGATCAACCGGGTCAAGGAGCTTGGCGCATCGTTGGTGTGCAGCGTGGAGAAGACGAGGTGCCCGGTGAGCGCGGCCTGGATCGCGATCTGGGCGGTCTCCTGGTCGCGGATCTCGCCCACCATGATCACGTCGGGGTCCTGCCGCAGGAAGGAGCGGAGCGCTGAGGCGAACGTCACGTCCGCCTTCGGGTTCACCTGCACCTGGTTGACGCCCGGCAGCCGGTACTCCACCGGATCCTCGATCGTCAGGATGTTGCGCTCCACGGAGTTGATGAGGTGGAGTGCTGCGTAGAGCGTCGTGGTCTTGCCGGAGCCGGTGGGGCCGGTCACCAGGAAGATGCCGTGGGGGGCCCGGACGAGCCGCTCCACCTGCCGCCGGGTGGCGTCGTCCAACCCGAGCTGCTCGAGCGAGAGCAGCGCATTGGCGGAATCGAGCAGGCGCATGACCGCCTTTTCGCCGAACTGGGTTGGCACGATCGACACGCGCAGGTCGATCTCGCTGGTCTCCATCTTGAGCCGGAAGCGGCCGTCCTGCGGCTTGCGCTTCTCGGCGATGTCCAGCTGGGAGAGCACCTTGATCCGGGAGACGACCGCGGAGTGGAGGTGTGCCGGCGGGCCGTTGACCTCGCGCAGGACGCCGTCAATGCGCAAGCGCGTGCGCAGGACGCCATCGCCCGGCTCGATGTGGATATCGCTGGCGCGCTCCTTGACCGCCTGCATGATGAGCAGGTTCACCAGCCGGATGACCGGGGCTTCGGCCGCGGCTTCCTCATCCTTCTTCGGGAGGGCGGCTTCCTGGATCGCCTGGGCGACCTCCGCGATCGTGCCGGCGGCCCCGTAGTACTGGTCGATCGCCTGCCGGATGCCGCTCTCGCTGGCCACGACCGCCTTGATCTCGCACTTCGTCTTCAGGCGCAGCTCGTCGATCGCGAAGAAGTTGAGCGGATCGTCCATCGCGACCGTCAGGCTGTCGCCGATCTTGAAGACGGGCATGATCGTGTGCTTGCGCGCCAGCGGCTCCGGGACGAGCTGGATGACCTCCGGCTTGATCAGGTGATTGCTCAGATCAATGTGGGTGACGCCGGACTGGCTGGCGATGAGGGCGGTCAGGTCCTGCTCGGTCATCCACCCCTTCTGGAGGATGACCCGCTTGAGCGGGTACCCGGTCTTGGCCGCCTCCCCCTGGGCGCTCTGGAGCTGCTCGCGCGTCAGCGTGCCCTGCTCGAGCAGCAACTCGTGGAGCGGTTTGGTGTGCTTCACCGCCGGCATGTCCGTTCCCTCACGATGCGGAGTTGTGCCTCGCCAGGCAGATGGCGATGCGTTCCTTCAACTGGGCCGGCTCGAAGGGCTTCACGATGTAGTCATCCGCGCCGATGTCCAGCCCGGCCTTGATGTGGTCCGCCAGCCCCAGCGCCGTCAGGAAGATCACGGGGATGTGCTGCGTCTTGGGGTTGGACTTCAGGCGTGCGCAGACGTCGCGGCCCTTCATCGTCGGCATCATGATGTCCAGCAGCACGAGGTCCGGCACGTGCTCTTCGGCGACCCGCAGCCCTTCCTCGCCGCTGTCCGCCGTCAACGGCTCGTAGCCCCAGCTCTCCAGGCGGCGCGCGACGACGAGCAGGATGTCCTTCGTGTCGTCCACGATCAGGATCTTCTTGCGCGGTGTGTCAGCGCTCATCCCACCACCTCGCTGTTGGCCGGTGCCTGAATGGGCTGAAACCTCGGTCGCACCGGCCAGGGTTCGCCCGTGGCTTCTTGGACTGTCGTCTGCGAACCGTCCCGCTCAAGGCGGGACCAGCGAGGTGGTGGGATCATGTGGTGGTCCCTCCCGGTGGCTGAGCCGCTCCGGCGAGCAGCGAGCGGATCTTGTCCAGCAGCTCCTGCGCCCGGAACGGCTTGCGCACGTAGGCGTTGGCGCCGCAGTCCATGCCGAGCTTCTCGTCCTTTTCCTGCGCCTTGGCGGTGAACAGCACGACGGGGATCTTCTGGTAGCGGGCGTCCTGTTTCAGCATCGTGCACACCTCGTAGCCGTTGAGCTTCGGCAGCATGAGGTCGAGGACGATCAGATCGGGCTGTTCGGTCTGCGCCTTGTTCAGCCCCTCCTGGCCGTCCATGGCGATGACCACGTCGAACCCCTCCACCTCGAGCCGCTTGCCGACCATCTTGACGATGCTCGGCTCATCGTCCACCAGTAGGATGCGGTGCTTCTCAGCCATGCGAATGCCCCTCCTCCTCGGCGATCAGCCGGTGAATTTTGTCCATCAACTCTTTCGTCCGGAACGGTTTCTTGATCCAGTCGTTGGCGCCGACCTCAATGCACTGGTCGGTGAGACGGGCGGCTTGCGCTTCCGAGGCGGTGAACAGGAGGATGGGGATGTGGGAGGTCGAAGACTTCGCTTTCAGGCGGCGGCACACCTCATAGCCATCGAGCCGGGGCAGCTTGATGTCAAGGAGGATGAGGTGAATGGGCAGCTCGGCATTGGCCCGTTCCACGGCGCGCTCGCCATCCGCGGCGTCCAGGACTTCGTAGCCCTCGTGCTCCAACCGCAGCTTCGTCACCTTCAGAACGTGGGCTTCGTCTTCCACCAGCAGCACGCGCCGCTTGCTCATGGACGCACCTCATTGTAGCACACGCTCGCCAACCCTTGTTCGAGGTGTGTGGTGGCGGCCTGGAACAGCGCCTCCGCCTGCGACCCGTCATGGGGGGCCAGCGCGGCCCCAAAACGCAGCCGGTCGGCTCCCGGCACCGTGGCGCGCAGCCGCTTGACGATCGCCTGGACGCCTTCGGCGTTCACCGCGGCCATCACCACCACCCAGGACGGGGCGAGCGTCAGCACGACATCGCCGCGGTGCAGATGGTGGCGCACGTCGTGCGCCAGACGGTCGAACGTCTCCTGGCGCGCCGGAGGAGCCGCCTGGGCGCGAAGGAGCGCCTCCGTTTGGACGGCGATCAGCCCCACCCCATGCCCCTCCTCGCCGGCCGCCGCCTCCTGCAACTCGCGGAAGCTCTCCGACAGCGCGAGCGCATCGGAGTAGACCGGCAGCCGGACGGTGAACGTCGTCCCCCGGTCGAGCTCTGAGGTGACCTCGATGCGGCCGCCGTGCAGCTCGACCAGCTCCTTACAGACGACGAGGCCCAGGCCGGTCCCCCGCGGGACACCCGCGCCCTGCTTCCCGACCTGGGAGAACTTCTGGAACAGCTTCGGCATCTCCTCCGGCGCGATGCCGGGCCCCGTATCCTCCACGGCGATCACCACCTGGCCTGCCGCCGGGGTGACGCGGAAGGTGATGGCGCCGTCGTCGGACGTGAACTTGATCGCGTTGGACAAGAGGTTCGTCAGCACCTGGATGATCCGGTTCGTGTCGGCAAAGACCGGCGGCACCTCTTTGGCATCAATCCGCACCGTGCGCCCGCCGACGATCGCCTGGTAGCTGCGCACCAGCGACTCGAGCAGCGTGCTGACCTCGACCTTGGTGCGCGCCAGCCGCATGCGGCCCGCCTCGATCTTTGAGAGATCCAGCATGTTGTTGATGAGCTCGGTGAGCCGGTCGACGTCGCCGTCCATCGTCTTCAGGAAGTCCTGCTGGTCTGCGGTGGTCTGACCCAGCGCGCCGTCCAGCATGAGGCTCAACCCTTCTTTGACCGACGTCAGCGGCGTGCGCAGCTCGTGGCTGACCTTCGCCACGAACTCGTCCTTGAGCGCGGCCATCTCCCGCAGTTTGTCATTCGACGCCTGCAGGGTCTTGGCCTGCTCCTCGATGCGCCGCTTCGCGACTTCCAAGTCCTCGAGCAGGCTCTGCATGGCGGCTTCCCGGCGAACCAGATCGCGGTTGCGTTGATCGAGCGCCTGGTTCGCCTCAGCCAGCTCTTGCGTCCGCTTGATCACCAGCTGCTGCGTCTTCACTTCATGGCTGAGGATCGCCAGGACATAGGCGGTCATGATGACCGTCAGGAGGACGCCCAACATGAGGATGCTGACCGGCTGCCATGAAACCCGCCTCGTGAGCGCCTCCGGCCGGAGGGTGCATCGGAACATCCATGGTTGTCCGGCGAAGGTGAGCCGTTCTGAGACGATCACATCCGCTGAGGATCGTGCGGGTCCTTGGACGGGTCCCCAGGTGTCGGATGGAAAGCGGTACACGGCGTCAGGTCCATCCGCTGAAGGCATCTCAAGCTCGAAAGAGATGCCATGAAGTTCCACCTTCTCCAGGGCGCGCTGGACAAACCTCGAGACGCGAACGATGGCGGCCACGAAGCCCGCGAGGCCCTCGCGACGCTGCTCCAACGTGTCGGTGGGTGCGGTGTTCTGGTAGATCGGCAGAAAGACCACGACCCCATCGGGCGAATGGCCCTCCTGCACCAGCTTCACCTTCGGCGTGGCCCGGATGGCCCCGCTGTCGCGCGCGGCCATCATGACGGCGCGTCGAACCGGTTCTGACGCGAAATCAAATCCCAGCAGCAGTTCGTGGCCTTCATGCGGCTCCAGGTACGTGACCGGGAAGTACTCGGTCCGCTCGGCGGCGCTGACCATGACACCGGCGTCCAGCCACTCGAGGATCTGAAAATCGCTGAACCCTTCGGCGCGCACGGCGCTCTCCAGCGATGAGCGCCCGTGCCCTGTCACGCGGGGAGCCCACGCCAACGCCCCGATGCCGGAGAGACGCTTGAGCAGCGGCGCCGTGAATGCGCGGAACTCCTTCCGCTCCACCTCGCGCGAGGCGCCGTAGAATATCCCGATGGACTGCATGGCGTCGGAGACGGCTGCGACTTCTTGGCGAAACTGGTGAGCGGTCTCCAAGGCGATCTTCCTGAACTGCTCCTCGCGAGCCTGACGCTCGCTCTCCTCCAGCATCCTGGAGACCCCAACGGCCAACCCCAGTCCAGCGGTGATCATCGCCACGGCCACGAGCCACCGCTGCGGGAACAGGAGCGGCGCGAGGTGAGACCAGGGGGCTCGTCTCATCCCATGCGCTCCCGGTCCGCGACCCATTGTTCCAGCCGGGTCTCGCTGAACCGCCACTGGTTGCCGATCTTGAACGCGGGCAGCTTGCCCCGCTGGACGAGGCGGTACACGGTCGTGGCGTTGACGCTGAAGCGCTGCGCCACCTCGTGGATGGTCAGATACGACTTGCGGGTTGTGGGCCCTGGATCTTTGGGCGGCATGCGCGACTCCCCCTGAAACCGAAAGCGCCCGTTCCGGAGGGAACGGGCGCGCGTGTTCAGCTGGCAGCTCAGCCATCCGGTGCCTGGCTCGTCGCGAAGCGACGTGCCTGGCGCCGGACCTGTAGCTTTGCGCCCGGTCCTCTCAGACCGTTTGCCTTTATCAGCACCGTGCGTTCAAAAAGAGCGGATGCGCAGAACTGTTGAAAGCATGCCCGATCCGTGCAACGCTTGTCAAGGTTGGCAACGGTTTTTTTCCTTTACCGATCAATCTCTAATTCTAGCCAACCCTCGCCAACCTTAGCAACCTCAACTGCGACATCGGCCACCCGTCGCCGGAACGAGCGGGAATGGTATATAATTGTAGACTGGTGACGGAGGGGGCATGGCGGAGATCTCACGGGCGGAACTCAAGTACTTCGTCGAGCGTCAGCGGGAGGAGATCAAGACGCTCAACGAGGTCGGCAAGATCCTCAGCTCTACCACCGACCCGCAGGAGATCATCCGGCTCACCGCCTCCTACCTCCATCGCGCCTTCCCCGTCGCGCTGTGCGGCATCCTCTTCCTGCCCAGACGGCGGCTCCACATGATCCCCTTCGCGCCGATTGCCCCGATGGACCTCAACACCGCCATCCGGCAGATCCGCGAGAAAGCGAGCGCGCTGCTCCGGCGGCCCGTGACCGAGGAGGACAGCGTGTGTCCCGAAGCCTCGGGGCCGTCGCCCGGCTGGCTGCAGCCGAGCACCCCGCTGCGCTCGCAGCTCGTCTCGCCGCTGACCGTTCAGGGCCAAGCGATCGGCGCCCTGAGCCTCTTCAGCGGCCAGGCCGAGGCGTTCACGCAGGAGGACC
Organism: Candidatus Omnitrophota bacterium; assembly: GCA_016206585.1. Taxonomy (GTDB): domain Bacteria; phylum Omnitrophota; class Gorgyraeia; order Aquiviventales; family Aquiviventaceae; genus JACQRE01. The sequence goes on from JACQRE010000101.1 coordinate 6,047, forward strand.
AGCATGCCATCGGCATCGTGGCCGACCAGCTGGGGGCGGCACTGCGCAACGCGTTCCTGGTCGAGGAGCTGCGGCGGGCGGATGAGCTGAAGAACCAGCTGCTCTCCATCGTGTCGCACGAGCTGAGCACGCCGCTCACGGCGATCAAGGAGGGGGTCAACCTGATCCTGGACGGGGCGTTGGGCGACACGACGCCGGATCAGAAGGACTTTCTCGGTACCGTCAACGAGAATGCCGACCGGCTGGAGCGGCTGATCCAGAAGATCAAGACCGCCACCGAGCTGATGACCGGCCAGTCGAAGTTCAGCGTTGAATCGTTTGACCTGCGCACGCTGCTGGCCAACGTGGAGAAGATCCACCGGCCGCTCGCCACGACGAAGAACGTGCACCTCAAGATCATGGACCACCCGAAACCGCTCTTCTGGCCGATCGACACCAAGCATCTCACGGTGGCCGTCAGCCAGATCCTGGAAAACGCGATCCAGGCGACCCCGGCGGAGGGGCTGGTGACGGCAAAGCTCACGGCCAGCGGCAACGAGGTGGAGATTCAGGTCGTGGACACCGGTGCCGGCATCGCCCACGAGGCGCTCCCCACCCTCTTCGAGCAGTTCAAGTCGATCGGCGACATCCACAACCGCAAGATGGGCGGTCTGGGCCTGGGCCTCTTCATCGCCAAGGCGCTGGTGAAGGGCCACGGGGGGACGATCACCGTGGAAAGCAGCCTCGGCCAGGGCACCGTCATGACCATCCGCCTCCCCAAGCAAAACCCCTCCGCCTCTCCGTAACACTTGCCAGCAGGTCTGCTCCCTCAGAACGACGTTCGGGCGACGGGTGGCCTCCGGTAGCGTCCTCGGGGAACCCTCCTTCGGCATCCCTCTCGGACGCTCCCCTCGGCTCCCGTCGCCGGAACGAGCGGACGGGAGCGCTGAGAAGTATTACGGGGTGGGAACGGACTCGGGGGATTTGAGGCCGGAGGCGGGTTTCTTCGCGTTCTCTTCAAGCACGCGCAATCGCAAATCCAGGCCGCTCAGCTGCTGCTCGATCGACTGTAGGCGGGCGTCCAGCGCTTTGAATTTCATGGCGAGATACTCTTCGACCGGGACCGGCCCCACCATGCCGCCCCGGCGCTCGATCGGCCAGTCCAGCGGCAGCTGGAAGTTGAGCTTCTCCTGGCTCCGCCGCACCGTCGCCTTCTCCGCGTCCGTCACGTCCGCCGCCTGAAGCATGGTGGCCCCAAGCGTCAACAGCACGGTCAGGGCCACGAGCACTTCGTGCCCAGGGGTCAGACCCCTCGACGGGGTCTGACCCCGCCGACACAAGGCGCTATCGGACTGCGGTGTGGGCATCGTTCGTGTTGCGTGCCAAGGGGCTCGCGGTGTTGGGTTGGCGGACGGACTTGCTGGTGACCCGCAGCGAGGCCGC
>JACQRE010000098.1 GCA_016206585.1 Candidatus Omnitrophota bacterium
ACGGGGCAGGGGCTCGCGGAGCGCGGGGTTGGGGCGCTGTTCGCGCTGCTCATCATCGCGCGCCACCACGCCAACATCCGCCGGCTGCTCGCCGGCACCGAGCCCCGCTCCGGCCGGGCACACCATTGACGAGCCGGGTCATTTTGTATATAATCAACCTTCGTCGATGACGTTTGGAAATCGCGAAAGCCAGCTCGAGCTATTTGACGTCACGCATCACGCCGCGCCGCGGCCGGTGTCCCCTCATGCCGTCGGGCGGGTGTTCCTCCACCTGCGGCACGATCAGCTGATCCTCACCGGCATGGCCGGCCTCATCGGCCTGACGGTCATCTTCGCCTGCGGGGTGGAGCGCGGCAAGCAGCTCGTGCGATCCGAACGGATCGTGTTGGCCCGGCAGGGGCCATCCGCCGAGCCCTCGAAGTCCCAAGGCTCCAAAGCGTCGTCGTCGGCGACGCCAACGCTCTCGGAGGAGCCCGGTTCGGCCTCCGCAGGAGCGTCGGCCAAGCCGAAAACGGCCCCGGCGCCCACCGGCACGCCGAGCAAGGTGAAAGCGCCGAAGCGGCTGGCCGGCTCGCCGGCCGCAGCGCCGAAGCCGTCGGCGGGTAGTGCGTCACGGTATGCGGTGCAGGTCGTGACGTTCAGCCGGCTGCAGCTGGCGAAGCGGGAGCTGGACCGGCTGCGCGCGCGGGGCGAGCGGGCGTTTCTCGTGATGCGCGACGGGCGGACGATGGTGTACGTCGGCCCGTTTCCGTCGAAGACCAACGCGACCCAGAAAGTCACGAGCCTTCGCACACGCTACCAAGACTGTTTTGTGAGGACCCTGTGAGATGTCCATCCACGCATCCTTACGAACGAGCCAGAGCGCGTCAGGATCGCTGCGCAACGTCCTGAAGCGGCACGAGCGGGTTCGCCACATGATGGCGAACGGGTTGTGGGTCGACGGGCGCTCGGTCTTCGGCCTGCCGAAGATCAAGCAGATGAAGATGAAAGCCCGCAAGGCGGCCAAGGAGAAAGAGGGAGCCGCCGGCGAGACCCCTGCCGCGGCCACGCCGCCCGCCGCGTAATCCTGTGCCAGAGCCCTCGAGCCTCCGCACAGCCTCCAGTCCGTCCCCGGTCCCTTCGCAGACCGTGTCCGTGGCCCGCATGCAGCAGATCGACGCCGCGGCCATCGACACCCTCGGCATTCCGCGTCTCTTCCTCATGGAGCACGCCGGGCTCGCCGTGGCTCGCGCCGTGCAGACGCTGGCGGCACCCCGCACGCAACCCATCCTCATCTGTGCCGGCACCGGCTTCAACGGCGGTGATGGGCTCGCCGCCGCCCGGCACCTCCACGCGTGGGGCTATCCGCTGCAGGTCCTGCTGACGGCCCCGGTCTCGCGCCTCACCGGAGAGCCGGCCCTCTATGCGGCGATCCTCCAGCGATTGGGGCTCACGCTGACGGATGCCAGCAACCCGGCGGCGCGCCCATCAGTGGACGCGGCGTTTCGCGGCTGTGCCGCGGTGGTGGATGCGCTCCTGGGGATCGGCGCGCAGGGGCCCGTGCGCGAGCCGGCGGCCTCGTTGATCCGCTTGATGAACGCGTCGCAGAAGCCGGTCGTGGCGGTGGATGTGCCCTCGGGGCTGGACGCCGATTCCGGCGCGGTGCAGGGGGTGGCCGTGCGCGCCACGCTCACGGTGACGTTCGGGCTGGCCAAGCGCGGCTGCGTCCGCGGCGAGGGGCCGGCGCACACGGGGGCGCTGATCGTTGACCCCATTACCTTTCCGTCCCACCTGTTGCAAGGCGCTGAGGGATGATCCCACCCACCTGTGTATCGGCCGGAGGCCGGGCGCTGGCACCGGCGCGAGAGGGTTGCGCCAGCGACCTGTTCGCCTTCGGCGAACGCACACAGGTGGTGGGATGAACTCCATTCGCGTGTCGTTGGGCCAGCGCAGCTACTCGATCGTGGTGGCCGACTCGTTCCGGCCTCTGCCCGCGCAGCTTACCCCGCTGGGCCTCTCCGGCTACGGATGGGTCGTGTCACATCCGGCACTCCTGAAGCGCTACGGCGCTCAACTGCTGGGGCCGCTGCGCCGCGCAGGCTGGACGCTCAAGATCGTGACGGTGCCGGAATCGGAGTCGTCGAAATCGCTGGCGATGGCCCAGCGCGTGATCGACCGGATTTCGCGCGAGGCCGCGATGCGGGTCCCCGTCCTCTTCGCATTCGGCGGGGGTGTCGTGGGCGATCTGACCGGCTTTGTGGCCGCCGTCTTGCGGCGCGGGGTCCCCTACGTGCAGCTGCCGACGACGCTGCTGGCCCAAGTCGATTCGGCCATCGGGGGGAAGGTCGGGGTGGATCTGCCGCGGGGCAAGAACCTGGTCGGCGCCTTCCACCAGCCGCGCCTGGTGTGGAACAACATGGCGCTGCTGCGGACGCTTCCGCCGCGCCAGCGCCGGTCCGGCTTGGCCGAGGTGATCAAGTACGGCGTCATCGCGGATCCCGCCCTGTTCGCGTACCTGGAGGCGCATCTCGCGGAGTGCCTGCGTCTGACGCCGCGGGCGGTGCGGGTGATGGTTGAGCGCTCCTGCCGCATCAAGGCGCGGGTCGTCGCGCGCGATGAGCGGGAAACCGGCGACGTGCGCGCGCACCTCAATTTCGGCCACACGCTCGGCCACGCGCTCGAGACGGCCACGGCCTACCGCCGATGGACCCATGGCGAGGCGATTGCCATCGGCATGTGCGCCGCCGCCCACCTGGCCGTCGCGTCCGGGCGCCTGCCGGCGCGCGAGTTCCAGCGGATCGTGCGGCTCCTCCACGCGGCCGGGCTGCCCATCCGGGCACCACGTGTTTCCCGGCAGGCGGTGCTGCGGGCACTGCGCTACGACAAGAAGTTCATCCGCGGCCGGCCACGGTGGGTGCTGCCGGTGCGCATCGGGCGGGTGGTGGTGACGGAAGACGTGCCTGAGGCGACGGTGCGCCGCGTGCTGAGGGACTCTCTCCGCTAGGGGAGTTAGTGCGGCGACACCCGCAGGATGGTGTCCGTGCCGTCGTCGCGCCGCAGGACCGCCGCGCCATTATGAATAGCGACGAGCGTGAAACGTCCCACGCGCTCGCCGAGTCCGACAATCCCGCCGTTGATCACCGCGTACGGATCCCCGACCCCTTCCACGATGCCGCTCAACCGCAGCTCATCCTGCTGGGCTAGGGGCGTCGGCGGCGCAAGACGTTCAACGGGTGCGGCGGCCGTCGGGACGTCGGACATTCGTGCAGGTTCACTCATCGGTGTTTCGACAGCTGGTTGGAGTGCTGGAGGCGGCGGCTGGACGGATGCGGGGGCCGAGCCATCCCCCATCCGGATCATCCACATCGCCCCGCCGGCGATCAACGCCACCGTCAAGGCCATCACCACGACGGCGACGGCCATGAGCGCGTTGGTGGCGCGTTGAGCCGGGGCCCCCGACGCCGGGGTTGGCGGCGCGGCCGGCCAGGAGTGCGCGGGCGTCTCGGCTGGCTCCTTGGCTTCCTTGCGGGCGGGTTTCGGCGGTGCCGCCTGCTGGGAGGAGACGACCGGATCCTGCACGCGACGCAAGGCTTCCTCGATCAGGCTCATGCCGCCATGCTCCTTCTTCGGTTACGAGACGAGGACCTGCCCGGACAGCTCCTGATAACTGTGCCGCACGATGTCGGCATCCACCCGCTTGACACGATACACGTAACAGGCCAGCAGGCTCCGGTCGCAGATCAGGTTGATCAGGCGCGGAACACCCTTGGAGCACTGGTACACTTCTTCCGACGCTTCACCCGTCCAGTCGAGCAAGCCGTCGGAGCCGGCAATGCGCAGGCGGTGGTCGATGTAGGTGCGCACCTCATCGGCGTCCAAGGGCATCATGTGGTAGCGGACGCCGATGCGCTGGCGCAGCTGCTCGAGGGCGGGCGAGGCGAGCTTGTCCCGGAGCTGCGGCTGGCCGACGAGGATGATCTGGATGAGCTTGGTCTTGTCCGTCTCGAGGTTGGACAGCATCCGGATCTGTTCCAGCAGCCGCAGGCTCAGGTTCTGGGCCTCGTCGATGACGAGAATGAGGTTGTTCCCCAGCTCCGCCTGCTCGAGGAGAAACCGGTTGAGTTGATTGAAGAGGTCGAGGCGGCTCGTGCGCATGGGATTCAGGCCGAAGTCCTGCACGACCGATTGGAGCAGCTGCAGCTCCGAAAGCTGCGGTTGGAGGATCAGCGCGGTCTTGTGCGTGGCGGCATCGAGCTGGCGCAGGAGCGCTTTGCACAGCGTGGTCTTGCCGGTGCCAACCTCGCCGGTGATCTCGACGAAGCCCTTGCGCTCCCGGATGCCGTAGACCATGTGGGAGAG
>JACQRE010000099.1 GCA_016206585.1 Candidatus Omnitrophota bacterium
AAAGAGCGCGCTGCCGACCTTGACCGTCTTGACGACGCCGCGCAGCTCGCGGGCCAGCCGCAGCGCCGGGGCCGGGGCAGCGAAGTCCAGCGCGACAATGAGCCGGTCGGCGGCACGACGCGGTGTCGTCACGTCTGGAGTGTTCCGTGGAGCTGGCCGATCGACGCGATCCCCTGCCTGGCGAGGTACCGCTCCAGCCCGCGCGCAACGCGCAGCGGGGTCCGCGGGTCGGCGAAGTTCGCGGTCCCGACCGCCACCGCGCTCGCACCCGCCAGGAAGAACTCGAGCGCGTCCTCCGCGCGGACGATCCCGCCCGTCCCGATGATCGGCAGCCGGACAGAACGTGCAGTATACCACACGCGGTACACGGCCAGCGGACGGATCGCGGGCCCGCTCAAGCCACCGGTCATCGCCCCCAGCCGCGAGCGGCGCGTGGTCGGATCCAAACTCATGCCGGTAAAGGTGTTGCCGACCGTCAGGGCGGATGCCCCGGCGCGCTCGGCCGCTTGCGCCCTGGGGGCCAGGTCGGTCTCGTCCGGGCTGAGCTTGGCGATGAGCGGTTTGGCGGTCTTCGCGCGCGCCGCGCGCACCATCGCCTCCGTCAGCGCGGGATCTTGAGCCACCATCGGCGTTCGATGTTCGATGTTCGATGTTCGATGTAACTCCGAACTTTGCATATCGAACTTCGAACTGTGTGCGGCGTGGTTGACGTTCGGACAGGAGAGATTCAACTCAATCGCGGCGACACCGTCTTCCCGGTCGAGCCGCTGGACCATGGCGGCGACGTCCTCCTCGGAGTCGCCCAGGATGCTGACGATGACGGGGACCTTCGCGGGACGCAGGGCCGGCAGCGTGTCGCGCAGGAACGGGTCCAGCCCCGCGTTCTGCAGCCCGACGGAGTTGAGCAGGCCCGACGGGGTCTCGACGAGGCGGGGCGGCGGGTTGCCCTCGCGCGGCTGGCGCGTCAGCGTCTTCGTGATGAGCGCGCCGAGTCGGTCCAGCGGCACGGTGGCGGCGAACTCCAGGCCATAGCCGAAGGTCCCGGCCGCCACGAGCACCGGGTTGGCGAGGGTCAATGCGCCGAGGGTGACGCGGAGATCGGGCATGCAACACAGCGGTTCATTCGCGGTCTGTTAAGAACTGCACCAGCTCGTCGATCTGCTCCTGTTGTTCCGGGCCGAGGTCGACGAACTCGATGCCCATCTCCGTCATGCCGGAGGGCGGCGTTCGGCTCCACACCACGCGTCCGCGCAGATCCAGCGGTTCCCGCAAACTGGGCACTTGAATCCGGATCTCGAGCGTCGTCCAGAACTCAAACGGCTCGTCGCTGCGCACCCGCATCCCGACGGCGCTCAGGTCGACCGTCCGCACGGCCCGCCACGATTCGGACAGCCCCCCGAGGGACCGGCACTGCGCTGCGAACGACTGCGGGACTCTGGGAAACCGCCGCCGTTCCTCCCCCATCCTCCCCTCCTCGTCATGGACGCCGCCCCGCGGGGCGCCCGGTTCACAGGCGCGTTCTGAGGAAGGACACCAGCTGATCGATCTGCGCTTGCTGCCTCAGGGTGAGGCCGCGAAACTCCACGCCATACTCCATCACGGTCGCGGCCTGCAGCTGGCTCCAGACCACCGCCCCGCGCAGCTCCAGCAGCTGCGGCATGCCGGGCAGCCTGAGCTTCATCTGCAGGAGCGCGCCAGCGTTCAGCGGCTGTGCCGCGCGGAACCGGACGCCGCCCGCGCTCAGGTTGAGAATGGTGGCTGTGGTCCAGGTGGACGCGAAATCGCCGTCGAGCCGGTACTGCGCCTCGATAGGCTCCTGGGCGCGCGGAAACCGCCGCCGCTCCCGCTGGGTCATCGCTGTTTCCGGAGGAAGTGCGCGACCGCGCTGTCGATGGTCTGCTGGATGCCCGCATCCCCTGGGTCGAACGTCACGCCGATCTCCACCATGCCCAGCGGAGCCGGCCTGACCCAGGCGACGCGCGCCTTGAGCGGGACAGGCTGCTGCGCCATCGGCAGGATCAGCTGGAGCTCCAGCTGATCGCCGATGGCGAGCGGCCGCTCGGAGAGGAGCCGCGCGCCGCCGCTGCTCAGATCCCGCAGCGGCGAGACCAGCCACACCGTATCCTGCGGCACCGTGACCCGGTACCGCACCATGAAGGAGCGGGCGATGCGGGGGCTGCGCCGCTGCTCGCTGTCAGCCATGGGGTTTCAGCAGCTCGTGGTACTGCTGGATCGGTTTCACGCCCAGCTGGTGCTTCAGCATCGCGGCGATGCCGTTGACCGAGGCCTGCGCGCCGGCGATCGTCGTGATGCAGGGCAGGCCCAGCGACGCGGCCGCTGAGCGGATCTGCACCTCGTCCGCGCGCGGCAGCCGGCCCGAGGGGGTGTTGATCACCAGCTGGATCTCGCCGCTCTTGATCAGGTCCAGCACGTTGGGACGGCCTTCATGGATCTTTTTCACGGGGGCGGCCTGGATGCCATAGCGCTGCAGCGCCTTCATGGTCCCCTGGGTCGCGACGATGGAAAACCCGAGCGCCTCGAGCCGCTGGGCCACCAGGGTCACGGCGCGCTTGTCGCGGTTCTTCACGCTGATGAACACGGTGCCGGATCGGGGCAGCAGCTGGCCCGCCGCGAGCTGCGATTTGATGAAGGCGCGCCCGAAGTCTTCGTCGATGCCCATCACCTCGCCCGTCGAGCGCATCTCCGGCCCGAGGAGGATGTCGACCCCGGCGAAGCGGGAGAACGGAAAGACCGACTCCTTCACCGCGAGGAACGGTGGGATGACCTCCTCGACGATCCCCTGCTCCCGCAGCGACGCACCCATCATCGCGCGGGTGGCGATCTTGGCCAGCGCGACGCCGATCGCCTTGGAGATGAACGGCACCGTGCGCGAGGCGCGCGGGTTGACCTCCAGCACGTGGACGGCGTCGTCCTTCACCGCGAACTGGACGTTCATCAGCCCGACGACCCGCAGCGCCCGGCCCAGCTTGTAGGCCGCCGAGCGGATCTCGTTGAGCACCTCGTCGTTGAGCGTATGGGGCGGGAGCACCATCGCGGAATCGCCCGAGTGGATCCCCGCCTCCTCGATGTGCTCGAGGATCCCGCCGATGACGTACGTCTCCCCGTCGCCGACGAGGTCGACGTCCACCTCGATCGCATCCTCCAGGAACTTGTCGATGAGGACGGGGAAGCCCGGCGAGACCTCGAAGGCGTATTGCGCGAAGCGCTTGAGCTGCTCGTCGTCGTACACGATCTCCATGGCCCGGCCGCCTAGGACGTATGAGGGCCGCACGAGACATGGGTACCCGGTGGCGTGCGCGGTGAGGACGGCTTCGTCGAGCGTCATCGCCGTGCCGCTGGGCGTCTGGCGCAGCGACAACTCGTCGAGCAGCCGCTTGAACTTCTCGCGGTCCTCCGCGACGTCGATCGTCGCCGCGGTGGTGCCGAGGATGGGCACCCCCAGTTTGGCGAGCCCGGCCGTCAGGTTGAGCGGCGTTTGCCCGCCGAACTGCACGATGACGCCGTCCGGGCGCTCCCGCTGAACGATGTTCCAGACGTCCTCGAGCGTCACCGGTTCGAAGTACAGCGTGTCCGACGTGTCGTAGTCGGTGGAGACCGTTTCGGGGTTCGAGTTGACCATGATGACCTCGACCCCGAGCTCCCGCAGCGCGAAGGCCGCGTGGACGCAGCAGTAGTCGAACTCGATCCCCTGTCCGATGCGATTCGGACCGCCGCCGAGGATCATTACTTTGCGTTTTCGAGTTGGCGGGTTGGCGGGTTCTCGGGTTGCCGGGTTCAACTCGCGAACTCGAGAACCCGATAACTCGACAACCGGCGATTCGTACGTGGAGTAGTAATACGGGGTCTTCGCTTCGAACTCCGCCGCGCAGGTGTCGACGAGGTAGTAGCTCGGCTGCACCTGCCAGCGCGCGCGCAGATCGCGGATCGTCGTCTCGTCCAGCCCCCACAGCGCCGTCAGCTGCCGGTCGCTGAACCCGTGCTGCTTGGCCCGGCGCAGGAGCTCGGCCCCGCTGGTCTGCCGCGCGCTGCCCAGCGGCGCTTCGACGCACGCGCGCAGCTGCTCCGCCGCCGCCGCCAGCGCCTGCTCCTCGGTGACCAGCGTGTAGAGCTGGCGCAGAAACCACCGGTCGATCTTGGTGAGCTGGAAGATCTCGTCGATGGAGAACCCCGCCGTGAAGGCGTCCTTGAGGTAGAAGATCCGCTCCGCCGTCGGGATCGACAGCTTCTGCCGCAGCGCATCGGGCGGGATCGCCCCACCCTGCCCTTCCCAGCCGGACTTCTTGATCTCGAGCCCGCGCAGCCCCTTCTGGAGCGCCTCGGTGAACGTGCGGCCGATCGCCATCGTCTCGCCGACCGACTTCATCTGGATCGTCAGTGTGGGATCCGCCCCCGGGAACTTCTCGAAGGCGAAGCGCGGCAGCTTCACGACGACGTAGTCGATCGTCGGCTCGAAGCAGGCCATCGTTTCGCGCGTGATGTCGTTGGGCAGCTCGTGCAGCCGGTAGCCGACGGCCAGCTTCGCCGCGATCTTGGCGATCGGAAAACCCGTGGCCTTCGACGCCAGCGCGCTCGAGCGGCTGACGCGCGGGTTCATCTCGATGACGATCATCCGCCCGGTCTTGGGA
>JACQRE010000102.1 GCA_016206585.1 Candidatus Omnitrophota bacterium
ACCTGCTCCTTGCCACTCAGCTTCCTGTACACCTCGTTGGCGTGGGCCGCGTCGACCAGCAGCTATGAGCCCGAGGATAACCGCCTGAAACGCGCTCCAGAGGCGGGGTTTCTCAACCCCTGGTTGTGTGCGGACCCCTGTGCGGACCTCCCTGAACGGCACTCCACGGTACTCACGGGATCGTTCGACACTTCGGTTGTCACACCCTCAAAGCCAAGGGGTCGACAACGGCGGGCACGGATCCGGTTGACGAGGACATGTCACATTTGCGACAATAAGCTCACAATGGGATCTCCGCTGAAGTCTCACGCAGACGCGCTGTCCGCAGCGCTCGCTGACGAACTCCTGCCTACGCGCCGTCGCGCTTCGGCAGTTCGGTCGGCGGAGCGGCTGCGGCAGTGGTTCGGCCTCAGCCAGAGCGAGTTCGCCGACATGGTCGGCGTCAGCCGCCAAACCGTCAACCGGTGGAAGATGACCGGTACTGGTCCAACCCCTGACAGTGCTGAAGCGGGATTACTGGCGCTGCTGGCGCAGGTCAAAGCGATCGCCGAACAGACCTGGGACTCCCAGGATGACTTCCGTCGCTGGCTGCGCGCGCCCTTGCCGATCCTGCGCATGAAGCGGCCCATCGATTACTTCAAGCCCAGCGGCCTCACGGTTGTCTTGGACCTTGTGCGGGCCGAAGCCGGGGGCGGGTACTCGTAAACCCCTCAATGCCCCTGGCCCGCCCGGCCGAAGCTCCCGGCGGGCGCCGGCTATCTCTTACTGTCGTCCCATTCCTGGGCGACGTCGTCTACCGGCAGGTGCGATACGCCCGGCGGCGCCTGCTGTGGATCCCCTCCATCGATCCGTATCGCTGGAGCGTCGGCTTCCCCGCGCTGTACACCTCGCTGTTCGAGGACGTTGCGATCGCCGAACGCATCAAGCGCACGGGCGCCGATCCCACTCGGATCGTGCTGGGAACGGCTCGCACCGAAATTCAGTCCGTGGCCGACCTCATTACGCCTACGGGACTGGCGGCTGCCGGCGTAACGTTAGCCGACATCACCGGTCCCGGCCACGTCCGCTCCCAGCGCCTGGGCCGGGAGGCCTATGACCGAGGAGTCGCCGGCCTGCTGGTGCCCGCGGCGATCTTTGGACTTGCTGAGATCTTCCCAACATTTCGGTACGCTCCGGCTCGTGGCCGCAGTGCCGATCGCTCCATGCCGCGCGATGGGGTGAACCTGGTCTTGTTTCTAGAACGCTTTGCCCCGAACGACGCATTCGTGCGCGATGTGCGACCTCGGCGCACAGTGACCGTTTGCGGGATCCCTGCAGGCTGACCCACACAGCACCGTCCGCCAACAACTGTCCTACACACTTCGTGTTCCGCACCCGCCGTATGCGCGATGCCGACAGTGAGCAGCCCGCACGCACGGTCCGGTCCACGTCACGGCTGAAGTGGCCGCACAGCTGTTCGGCGAATCCACTGTAGACATGGCAGCGAACGTGCACGCGGATTGGGCACCGCAGCATGCGAAGTCTCAGCCGCGGGACTGCGCGGCCCTGCCGCCGGTTGAACGACCTCTGCGGGAGGTATCCCCATGATCACCGAGGACGAGGCGCTCGAGCTTGCCTACGGCCTGCACCCCGAGCTTCGTGACTGGAGCGTGAAGGACTTCGACCGCGCGGAGCGAGACACTGGAGTGAACTGGCATCTGCACCTCACCGTGGACGCCATCGTGTTGAGACGCATGTCTGACCCCTCCCTTCCTGATGCCCGAGTCGTCCGGGCATTGGAGGAGCGCGGTAGGCCGCACCTGGACGCCATCCATCAGATCGCGCACGTCCTGATAACTGCTATCTGGCAGGTGGGACGGGCCGCAGAGTTCGCCGCGGGTCGCGTGCCGCCTGTGGAGGTCAAGGATCAGGCTCGGCGGTGGACGAATGAGGACCTGAACAGCGCCATTGGAGCCCTCGTCGACTGAGGGGCCTACCTGCTCCTATGATCGTGCTGCATGGGACGTGGCTGATCGAATCGCATGCGCCTGCGAAAGGACGGCTCTTCCTATGGGGAGAGCAGCTAGAAAC
>JACQRE010000103.1 GCA_016206585.1 Candidatus Omnitrophota bacterium
GCTCAACCTCATCGACACGCCGGGGCACGTGGACTTCTCGTTCGAGGTGACGAAGAGCCTCCAGGCGTGCGAGGGCACCATCCTCGTCGTGGATGCCGCGCAGGGGGTCGAAGCCCAGACGGTGGCGAACTACCTCCTCGCCAGGGACCGGGGGCTGACGGTCCTGCCGGTCATCAACAAGGTCGACCTGCCCAACGCGCAGCCGGAGCGGGTCGCCGAGGAGATCAGGACGCTCCTCCAGCAATCCGACGTGACGATCACCGAGGCGAGCGCCAAAGAGGGCCTGGGGGTCGATGAGCTCCTCGAGCGCATCGTCCACGAGATCCCGCCGCCCGGCGGCGATCCGGCCAAGCCGCTGTCGGGCCTGATCTTCGATTCCAGCTACGATTCGTACAAGGGGGTCGTCGTGTTCGTCCGGCTCATCGACGGGGCGCTGCGGCGCCGCATGCCGGTGACGCTCATGGCGCACGGCACGGCGTTCGAGGTGCAGGAGCTGGGGGTCTTCATGCCGCAGCCGCAGCCGGTGGACGAGCTGCACGCCGGCGAGGTGGGCTACTTCACGGCGAACATCCGCAACCCGCACGACGTCATCGCCGGCGACACGGTGACCGAGACTAACCGGCCCGCCGCCCAGCCGCTGCCGGGCTTCATCCGGCTGAAGCCGATGGTCTTCGCCGGCATCTACCCGGCCAACGCCCAGGACCTGTCGACGCTGCGCGCCGCGATGGAGAAGTTCGCGCTCACCGACGCGGCGTTCCAGTTCGAGCCGGAGCAGTCGGACGCGCTGGGGCAGGGGTTCCGCTGCGGCTTCCTCGGGCTCCTGCACATGGAGATCGTGCAGGAGCGGCTCGAGCGGGAGTACGGGGTCGACCTGGTGCTGACCACGCCCAGCGTCGTCTTCCAGGTGACGACCCACGGCCGCAAGCTCATCGAGGTGCACCGGCCCAACGACCTGCCGGCCCCCGCCACCATCGAGTCGATCGCGGAGCCCTTCGTGCACGCGGTGATCCTGTGCCCTGCCCAGACCGTCGGCGCGCTCATGGACCTGGCGATCCAGAAGCGCGGCATCTACCGGTCGACCGAGTACCTCAGCGAGACGCGCGTCAAGCTGACCTTCGAGCTGCCGCTGGCCGAGATCCTCATCGACTTCTACGACCGGTTAAAGTCGCTGACGCGCGGCTACGGCTCGTTCGACTACGAGCTCATCGGCTTCCGGCCGGCGAAGCTCGTACGGCTGGATATCCTGCTCAACGGCCGGATCTGCGAGCCGCTCTCGTCGATCGTCTCGAAGGAGCAGGCGTATGAGAAGGGCAAGGCGCTCGTCGAGCGGCTCAAGACGCTCATCCCCCGGCAGCTCTTCGAGGTGGCGATCCAGGCGGCGGTGGGCAGCCATGTGATCGCCCGGGAGACGATCCGGCCGCTCGCGAAGAACGTGACCGGGAAGTGCTATGGCGGCGACATCACGCGCAAGCGCAAGTTGTGGGAACGGCAGGCGGAAGGGAAGAAGCGCATGAAGCAGTTCGGCAATGTGGAGATCCCCCAGGAAGCGTTCCTGGCGGTGCTGAAAATCTGATGGAGACACGCCGCCGATCCTCCCTCTGGCGGGAGAACCTTGAGTCGCTCGTCTGGGCGGTCGCACTCGCCCTGATCATCCGGACGTTCATCATGGCGCCCTTCAAGATCCCGTCCGGCTCGATGCGCCCCACGCTGATCGAGGGCGACCGGATCCTCGTCAACAAGTTCATCTACCGCTTCCATCCGCCCCAGCGCGGGGACATCATCGTCTTCCGCTATCCGGACGATCCCAAGCGGCCGTTCATCAAGCGGTTGGCCGCGATCGGCGGCGACACGGTGGAAGTCCGCGACGGCCAGGTGGTGGTGAACGGCGTGCCGCTGGATGGGGCGCGGATCTTCTCGGTCAACCGGTACTACAACCAGGGGTCGTACGGGCAGGAGGGGCAGGTGCTCCACGTCCCGCCGGGCGAGTACTACGTGCTGGGGGACAACTCACTCTCCTCGCACGACAGCCGGTTCTGGGGCTTCGTGCCGAAGCGGCTCCTGATCGGGCAGGCCATGTGCATCTTCTGGCCGGTCCCCCGCTGGCGGATCCTCAAGTAAATCGCTGATCCACGCTGATCGAAGCACTGACCACCGCTGATATCTGCGCGGATCAGCGTGTTGATCAGCGAGAATCGGCGAGAAAGGGGTCATTAAGCTGGTACCGCTGGTACCGCGTCAGTTGCGCCGGATGCCGCTTCGTGCTAGAGTAGAATAGCTTCAGCGTCATCGCAGGCAACCAGAAGGAGGACCTGATGACCCGACAGGCAGCGATCGGATTGACCTTGCTGGCCGCCGTGCTGGCAGGCTGCGAGTCGATGGGAACCGCCGCACAGTCCAAGAGGACCCAGGGGGCGGTGCTCGGCGGATTGCTGGGGGCCGGGACGGGGGCCATCATCGGCAATCAGACCGACCATGCCGGGGCCGGGACCGCGATCGGGGCGGGGCTCGGGGCGCTTGGCGGGGCCATGGTGGGGAACGCTATGGAAGAGAACAGCCAGCGTTCGCAGCAGCAATCCACGCCTCCGGCCACCGCCCGCACGAAGTTCTGCCCGGTCGGCGGCGAGCTCTATGGCGAGGACGTGAAGTACTGTCCGAACCACGGGGTTGAGCTGCGCTATAAAGAGTAAGTGTGCTGGCATCGCTGATCACCGCTGATCGACACGCCGAGGGACGCCGATGATCGGCGAGAATCCGCGTCGTCATCAGCGTGGTTCAGTGGTGGTGGGATGAGCATCGCCAATAAGATCTCGATCTTCCGGATCTTATTGGTGCCGGCGATCGTCGCGGCATTGCTCTACTACCATCCCGAGCGCGACGTGCTCCGCTTCGTCGCGCTCGGGCTGTTTCTCCTGGGGATCCTCTCCGATGCCATCGACGGGTTTCTCGCCCGCCGGTGGCACCAGGAGAGCGAGCTGGGCACCCTCCTCGATCCCATCGCGGACAAGGCGCTGATCCTCAGCGCGCTCATCAGCTGTTCGACGATCCACGGCCTGCCGGACTGGATGCGCGTCCCCGCCTGGTTCAACCTGATCGTCATCAGCCGGGACGTGCTGCTCATCGCCGGCGGCATCGTCCTCTTCGCCATCAAGGGCCGCTGGCACGTGCAGCCCAGCCGCCTGGGCAAATGGACCACCTTCGCGCAGATGCTCGTTGTCCCGTCGGTGCTGCTGGGTTTGCCGATCACCGCCGTGCTGCTGCCCGCGGCGGCGGTGCTCACCATCCTCTCGGCGGTCGGCTATATCCGGACCGGCATCCGGGTGCTTGGCTAGCCGCAGGTTCCCCCACGCCCGCCATGTCCTCTCCCGCGTCCGCTCACGGCCCGGTGCTGGCCATCGTCGGCCGTCCCAATGTGGGCAAATCCACCCTGTTCAACCGGCTCGTCGGCCATCGCCAGGCGGTGGTGGCCCCTGCGCGCGGCACGACGCGCGACCGGATCTACGGCCGCGTCGAGTGGCGGGGGGGCTGGCTGACGCTGATTGACGCCGGCGGGATGGAGTTCGATGTGCGCGACGTGTTGGGCGATGCGGTGCAGCGGCAGCTCGGCCGCGCGCTGGAGGACGCGGATGGCGTCCTCTTCGTGTGCGACGCGCAGCAGGGGCTGGTGCCGGCGGACCAGATGATCCTCGAGCGGCTGCGCCGGATCGGCAAGCCGATCGTCCTGGTGGTCAACAAGGCCGATCACCACCTGGGGGTGCCGCCGGAGTTCTTCTCGCTGGGCCTCGACGACCCCCTGGCCGTCTCCGCGCTCCACGGCCGCGGCACCGGCGACCTGCTGGACCGGCTGGTGGCCGGCGTGCCGGGCCGGGCGGGCGGCTCCGGAGCTGCGGAGACCATCTCGGTCGGGGTCGCGATCATCGGACGGCAGAACGTCGGGAAGTCTTCACTGTTGAATGCGCTCCTGCGGGACGAGCGGGTGATCGTAAGCGACGCTCCGGGCACGACGCGGGATGCCGTCGATACCGCCCTGATGGTCCGCGATGTCCCCCTGACCCTCATCGACACCGCGGGGCTGCGGCACCGGCGCAAAGTCAGGGATCCGGTGGACCTGTTCGCGATGTCGCGCAGCCTCGAGGCCATCGACCGGTGCGACGTGGCCCTCATGGTGCTGGACGCCACCCAGGGCGTGACGCGCGATGACCAGCGGATCCTCACGCAGGTGTGCCGCAAGGGGCGGGGGCTCATCCTCGTGCTCAACAAGTGGGATCTGGTCACGCGAGGCAAGTCCGGCCAGGCGCTCACCGAGGCGGTCCAGCGCGCCGTGGCCTTCGCCGCGTTCGCGCCGGTGGTGGCCGTCTCCGCCAAGACGGGGTTTCAGGTCTCGCGCGCCGTCACGCTGGTGCTGGAGGTCGCGCGGCGGATGCAGCAGGGGCTCTCCGACGCGGAGTGCCTGGCGCTGATGCAGGAGGCCTGGCGCCGCCAGCCTCCGCCGCGCTGGCGCGGCCGCGCCATCCGGCTGCTCGGGGCGCAGTGGCGCCCCGGCCGGCCGCCCGCGTTGGAGCTGACCGTGGCCCCCGCAGGCCGCATGCCCGCGCCGTACCAGAACTATCTGCGCAAGATGGTGCACGCGTCGCCGAAGCTGGTCGGCGTGCCCGTCCGCTTCATCGTGAACGGACCGGATACGCCTAGGTCGCTGGCCAGGGGCGCGCGGGGCCGTCGAAGGGCAGGCGCGCCATGAGTGTCGCGCTCGCCCTCGCCGGCTCGTATCTCCTCGGATCGTTTCCGACGGCGTACGTGGCGGTGAAATGGCTCAAGCGCATCGACGTGCGCACGGTGGGCAGCGGCAACGTGGGGGCCACCAACGTCACGCGGGTGGCCGGGTTCGGGGCCGGGGCTGCGGTGTTCCTCATCGATCTGGCCAAAGGGGCGCTGGCGGTGTGGTGGCTGACCCCCTGGCTGCAGCTCACCCCGGCCATGCGGCTCTCCTGCGGCTTGGCCGCCATCCTGGGGCACAACTTCCCGGTGTGGCTTGGGTTCCGCGGGGGCAAGGGGGTCGCCACGACGATCGGCGTGCTGTTGGCCGCCATGCCGCTCGTGGCGGGCGTCTGCGTGGCGGTCTGGGCCGTGGTGTATCTGATCTTCCGCTACGTCTCGCTGGCGTCGCTGGCTGCGGCCGTCGCCCTGCCGGTCGCACAGGCGATCACGGGGCAGGGGCTCGCGGAGCGCGGGGTTGGGGCGCTGTTCGCGCTGCTCATCATCGTGCGGCACCACGCCAACATCCGCCGGCTGCTCGCCGGCACCGAGCCCCGCTCCGGCGGCGCCAAGACCTCTTGACGGCACGGAGAATTGTGCGTACAATACTTCCTCGTCGATGACGTTTGGAAATCGCGAAAGCCAGCTCGAGCTATTTGACGTCACGCA
>JACQRE010000105.1 GCA_016206585.1 Candidatus Omnitrophota bacterium
CCGCAGGGATGCCGTTGACTGTGATCTCAGCGACGCCGGCGGGGTCCACCACGGTTCCGGTGACGGTGACGGCCATCGTGGTCGGTGAAACCGGCACCGCCTGCGTGATCCCGAGACCCCCGATGATGCTAAAGGTTCCATTTGATGCAGCGCCAGATGCCGGCAGGCCGAGGATGGTCTGCGCCCTCATCGGATTCCCGCCGCCCACGCTCCCGCCCCCGGAACTCACCACGTCCTGGATGACGGTGTAGGTGCCGTTGGAGCCCTGCGCGAGCGCGCTCGCCGGCCCCGCCAGCACCATCGCCAGAAAAATGGTACCGGTTCTATTTTTCATCGCTCGGTTGAGAAAATGGTACCGGTTCTATTTTCCCGGTCGGTCTGCGTGGCGACCACGGCTTTTCGGGGGCGGCCGCGCTTGGGTCCCGTTCCGGGCACAGTGAAGAGCTCGGGCGAATACGGCCGTGGCGTGGACGAGCCGCCGAGCAAGCCTAATCCCCGGCGGGGTGGCGGGTCGGGCTGGCGTAGGCTGTCGTGGACGAACTCCCGGTAGCGCTCCTGGCGCTCGAACGCGGTCGCGCCCAGCGTCTCATAGAGGGGATTGAGCGCGATCAGCGGGTTGTCGAGGCCGTGCGCGTACGTCCGGTAGCTGCTCCAGGCATAGTCGGCGGGGTCATGCACGAGTTTGGCCCGCACTGGGTTGAGTTCGACATAGCGGGCACAGGCCAGCAGATAGCGCTCCCGGTCAATCAGCAGGCTCTTGAACCGCCCCTGCCAGAGATGCCCGCGGTACTGGTAGCGCCGCTTGTAGAACTGCGCGTAGGTCAGGTTGATGTCGTGCATGGCCTGGCTGAGCGTCGGTCCGTGGGCCACGGCGAGCACGAGGTGGACGTGGTTGGGCATCAAGGCGAAGTGGTAGAGGCTGATGCGGTGCTCGCGGGTGTGGGCTGCCACCAGTTGGAGGTAGCGCTGGTAGTCCGCCGCCTCGTGAAAGACCGGCTGGCCGTTGTTGCCCCGGCTGAGGACGTGACAGGTGGCTCCGTCAACGACGATCCGCAGCGGCCGCGGCATCGCTCATCCCTCAAAAAAGAGAACCGGTACCATTTTTCTTCCCATCTCATGGCGCGACGAGGATCTGCCCGTCCGTCGGCGACGTGAACGAGATGACCGGCGGCGTCGTGTCGGCCTGAACGAGAATCCCGTTGGAGTAACGGATGGAGGAGTACCGCGCTGCGCCGTTTTTGGCGCGAACCCCGAGGTAGTACGTCTTGCCCACGATGAGGCTCAGGCCGGTTCGAGTCACCTCGGTGGCCGTCCCGACTGAGGTGTACGGCACGATGATCGTCCCGGAGGTGGAGTCCTGGCGGATGAGGTACTCATACGACATGATCCCGGACTCTGGATCGCTGGAGGCGGTCCAGGTCGCATGGAGGGTGGTGATTGAGGAGGTCGTCGCGCCATCATCTGTGACGCTGACAGCCAGCGGAGCGGTCTTGTCAACGAGAATCCCGTCAGAGGAAGCGCTCCAGGGGCTCCACAGGCCCGCGCCGTTCTTGGCCCGCACTTGATAGACATATTGCGTCTTGTCCACTCGGCCGCTGACCGAGAACTTGGGGCTGGTGCGAGTCGTGGTCAAGCTGGTCCAGGGCCCGGAAGCCCCGAGGCGCTCCTGGACCTCGTAGGCGCTGACCCCGGAGTCGGGATCGCTGGCCGCCGGCCAGTAGACCGTGTAGGAGCCGTCGCCGTCGTAGTCGTAGTCGGTGGTGGAGGAGCCTTCTTTCGGCTGCCCAGGGGCTGACGGGGCGGTGGTATCCACGCTGATCCCATTGGAGTAGCCGACTGCAGACCATAAGCCTGCGCCGTTCTTCGCCTTGACGCCGAAGTAGTACCTCTTCCCTTGGATGAGGCTCAAGCCGGTACGGGTCACTGAGGCGGTCGGGCCGGTCGAGGTCCAGGTGACGAGGATCGTGCCCGAGGTGGAATCCTGGCGGATGAGGTACTGGGACTCGGCGATTCCGGATTCGGGATCAGCGCTGGTCCAGGTCGCGTGGAGCTGCGTGGTCGAGGTCGTGGAGGTCCCGTCGTCGGTGACGACCGGGGTCGTGGGAGGGGTGGTGTCCGCTGCGAGCGCCAGGACGGGGGTCAGGAAGCCAAGCGTCAGGAAGACGACCGCTTGCGTGAAGGGACAAACGCAACGGCCAGGATCCCTCTTCGGCAGCCCGGCCGTCTGGTCTAGACCCAGCGCGTTGCTCCGCCACACTGCATGGCGGACCCGCCTCATTGTATGGCGGGGACTCCGCCTCCCGGCGGAGGTGCCTGTC
The DNA here is from genome assembly GCA_016206585.1 of Candidatus Omnitrophota bacterium. Lineage (GTDB taxonomy): Bacteria > Omnitrophota > Gorgyraeia > Aquiviventales > Aquiviventaceae > JACQRE01. The sequence continues at coordinate 2,319 of JACQRE010000105.1, forward strand.
TCGAGAGCTGCGGTGGAGCCATTGTTGGTCATCCTGTGCGCCCTCCTGCCGTATTCATTCACCAAATTTAATTTTGTGAATAATCAATACCATATTTGGCGTGTTCTGTCAAGAGCATGTTTGAAAAAAATGTAATTCCGTGTTGACGAAAGAGCCGCTCTATGGCAAGCTACAGCTAGGGTCTTATCGGTGTCGAGGCGTACGGCAGGAGGGTTCAGAGAGGATGAGCGCGTTGGTCAAGGAGCCGAGGATGCGAAGACGCACGAGCCCCCACTCCGAGCAGGCCGCGAAGGCCCACCAGGCCGCGCAGACGGTCGGCGCGCGGCTGCGGGCGCTGCGCACGTCCCAGGAGGTCACGCTCGTGGAGCTCGCCACGGCCTCCGGGGTGGACGCGGCGACCATCTCGCGCATCGAGACCGGCAAGATGAGCGGCACGCTCCAGTCCCACATCCGGCTGGCCGGAGCGCTCGGCCTCAAGATCACCGACCTCTACGCGGGCATCGAGGAGGCGCGCGCGAAGGACGCGGTGACGATCCGGCCGCCCGCGGCGGGCGGCGATGTCTACGTCCACCAGGCGGGGAAGTCCGCCCTCACGATGCTGACCACCGACATCCTCAAGAAGAAGCTCATGCCGGTCCTCATCGCAATCGAGCCCGGCGGCGCCACCCAGAAAGAGGAAGCCCGGGTCGGCACCGAGAAGTTCCTCTACGTGCTGGAGGGCGCGGTCGAGGCCCGGGTCGGCGAGGCGACGCACCCGCTGCGGCGCGGCGCCAGCCTCTACCTCGACGCCTCCATCCCGCACAGCCTGCGCAACCCGGGCGCCAGGGTCGCCCGGTGCCTGCTCGTCACCACCC
>JACQRE010000106.1 GCA_016206585.1 Candidatus Omnitrophota bacterium
GCGCAGGGGCCCTGGCACCGCGTCACCCCCGCTTCCTCCACAGGAAGTTGGATTGACCGACGGCCATTTCGTTCAAACAGCGAGGCAACAGCAACGCCGCAGGCCGCCGCATACGGCTTCACGACCAGCAGACCCCGCTGCCACCAGGGATGGCGCGCGGTCACGAAGTTCAGGCCGACGAGCGGCCAGGTGCGGATCGCGCGCGCGAACTGCGCCGTCGCCGCCCGCGGCTCACGGTGGCGGGCGTGCACCGTGCCGAGCTGGTAGTGGTATTTGGCCAGCCGCTGCCGCACCGCGGCGCGCGGGATCTCCGCATCCGGCAGCGCCAGGAGTTTCTCGTACGTCCGGATGTAGGCGCGGCAGATGCCCGCCACGTCCGACGAGAGCCCTGCGCCATGCTGGCGGTAGCGGATTAACGGTTCCTCAAGGCACACCAGCTGCCACCGACGCGCCACGCGGAAGCAGAAATCCAGATCCTCAAGGCCGTGGATCTGCGGATCGAAGCCGCCCACCTCCTGCAGCACCTCCCTGCGAAACACGAAGCTGGACGGCGCAGCACTGCCCGTCGCCACCATCTCGCGCAGCGTCGTTCCGGGTGGCTGCCTCGGCTTGAGCCCCGGTATCCGGCTGTTGGCGGCATCGACGACCTCGGCCATCGAAGAGACCAACCCGACGCCCGGACCGCGCTCGAGCACCGGGATCTGGCGCGCCAGCTTCTGCGGCTTCCAGAGATCGTCGGAGTCCAGCAGCGCCAGGTAGCGGCCGCGCGCCGCGCGGCAGCCGGCGTTGCGGGCGGCGGAGACGCCCTGATTGGCTTGCCGGATGTAGCGCACGCGGGCGCGCGAGCTTTCCGCGTAGCGTGCGACGACCGCGCGCGTGTCATCCGTCGAACCGTCATCCACCACGATGACCTCCAGGTCCTGATACGTCTGAGTCAGCGCGCTCTCGATCGCGGCGCCGAGCACATGCGCCCGGTTGTATGCCGGAATGATGACGCTGACCGCCGGATGAGGAGCATGAACATCGGTCTGGGCTGTAGGCTGTAGGCTGTAGGCTGTAGGCACCCGCCTAGAGCCTAGAGCCTCGAACCTAGAGCTTCGAGCCACCGCTGGCACGACGGCGGCGGGCCGGCGCCCGCGATACGTCCAACGGTACTGGACCATTCCGATGAATCGGCTTGTCGTGCACAGGATTTCAAGGAAATGCTGCGCGACGTACAGCCGCCCCTCCCGGCGGAACGGCCAGCGCACCAGCCGGAGGAGCCCGCGTGCCGCAAGCCACGCGCTGCGGCGCAGCCAAATGATCACCTCCCACCGCAAGGATTTGGCGTAGCCCGGAAATTGGTCGTAGAGCATGGCCGTGCCGAAGCCGTAGATGCGGTGCTGCTTCCAGAAGGCCCGGACGCTCGTGCGGTGCTTGTGGCGCACCACCGCGTCGCGGTTGAACCGGATGGTCTTGCCGTGCAGCAACTGCAGCCGCCACGCGAAGTTCATGTCGCCGCTGGAGATCATCGTCTCGTCAAATCCGCCAAGGGCCTCCCATGCCTGCCGTCGATAGGCCACGTTCGCGGTGATCGCCGCCGGCAGAAAGCTGTTGGCCATGCTCACGTCCTGCGACACCTGGCCGCGCGAAACCGCGAACTGCTCCAAGAGGTTGACCGGCTGGACAGGCAGCACGCGCCCCGCCAGGCCCCCGATGGACGGATCTTCATGACCGACCATGAGCCGGCTCAGCCAACTGGAATCTGCGATGCAATCGGCATCCGTAAACGCGATCCACTCGCCCCGCGCCTCGCGCGCGCCCCGGTTGCGCGCGGCATAGGAGCTCTGCCGGCGGCGCTCCGCCACCAGCCGGACCGGCAGGCCGGAGACGATCCGCGCGGTGTCGTCCGTCGAGCGGTTGTCGACCACGAGGATTTCATAGCGGTCGCGCGGGTAGTCCTGGGCCAGCAGCGAGCGCACACACGCCTCAATCGTGCGCGCCGCGTTGTAGGCCGGCACCACCACGCTCACAAACGGGAGGGTGTGGTCGCTCATCCCCCCACCTGTTTGCTCGCCGCAGGCGAGCTATCCTCGTGGTGTACTGGTTGTCGGCCCTGCGGGCCGAAAACAGGTGGGGGGATCATGGGCGCTCTCCCCGAATCCATGGCGCGGCTGCTCGGCCGACACCCTCCCAGGTCAGCGCGCGCACCAGCTGCCGCGCGTTGGCCGCAAGCTGTAAACGGTCGGCCCGGCGCACGCGTGCCATCGCATCGGCCAGCGTGCCGGCCTGATACCGGACTCCGACATCGGCGGTCAACAGCTCCCGGCTCAGCGGACTCTCCGGATAGATCACTGGCACGCCGAATGACAGCGCCAGCAGCAGGCTGCCCGAGGCGAGCTGTGGCCCGCCGGCGAACACCGCCGCATCGGCCGCGTGGAAATAATCCTGAACATCCTCATTGGAGATGTCGCGGACATGCAGGCGAATGCCGGGGTCGTCGCCGATCAGGCGATCCAGCGCCTGTTGCTCGGCACGGCCGAGCGGCCTGCCGGCAATCACCAGCACCGCGTCTTGATCCGCCAGTTGACGATACGCGCGTACGATGTCCTCAAGGCCCTTGTAGCCCCGCACGTGCCCGAAGGCGAGGAACACAAACGCATCCGGCGGCAGCTGCAACCGCGCTCGGGCTTCCGCGCGGCCGCGTGTGTCGGGATACACGCCGAGGTACGAGCCGTGCCCGATGACGGCCACGGGGGTCTTGCCAAGCCGGTACATGCGCCGCACGCGATCCGCCGCGAAGTGGTAGTGAACCAGAATGGCATCGGCCAGGCGCGCCAGGGCCGCACGCGCCAGGAACTCCGCCGGCTTCCACGCCGGCTCATGCGGCCAGAGATTGTGGCAGGTCCAGACGATCCGGAAGCCCGCCCGCCGCAGGCGGCGCACGCGCCGCACGAATCCGATCGCCCCCCGCAGAGAGCCCAGCCTTGTCGGCTTGCGGTAGTACCCATTGATCCAGTGAAAGTGGACGACGTCAATCTCGTGACGTCGCGCCAGCAGCCAGTCCACATCGTCCCTCGGCTCGGCCTGTGGCCTCGCTCGGGACGATCCCGAGCAAGGGCCCCCGGCTGAAGCCGTGGCCCGCGTCGAGGGATCGAATTCCGGCGGCACCACGAGCTCGATGCCATGCGGCTTCAGCGCCTCGTAGAACAACCGCAGGTACGGATTCGGCTCAAACCAGGCCGGTAGGCAGGCGACACGCACCGTGCGCCTACCAGTCGCCTGAGCATGATCATCGAGGCGGGTGACGCCGGAGGGGAGGCCCCTGCCGGCCGGCCGTTCGACCAGAACGCTCCTCGCCTCGGCAAGCCCACGACCGCACGCCTGGTCCGCGCGTGGCCAGGACGGCCGGCGGGGTCCCGAAGGCGGCAGGACCCGCCTCGACTCAACAAACCAGGCGCGCGCTTGGAGCGGCCACATGGCGAGCCGGCTGCGCCACAGGCTGAGCTCTTGGCGTACGAGCAACTCGTAGTAGAACCGCTCCCACCACGGCTGCCGGGTGAGCGTCTTGGCGAGCCACACGCGGCATAGCCCCAGGAGCTTACCGTAGCGCCACAGCGGCATGAGCGTCAGGAGGTGCAAAGGTTTCCAGGGCACCAAATACGCGCTGTAGTAGCCCGCCTTGCGGCGCCACTGACGGAAGAACGCGGGCGTTGAGCGCTCAGCCGGAATCACGTGATGCGCCGCTGCCGAGGGCTCGTAGCAAACCGTGAAGCCCGCCTGCACGACGCGCTGGTAGTATTCGGTGTCCTGCGCCCGCGTCATCCGCACATCGAAGCCGCCCAGCTGGGTGAGGACGTCGCGGCGGATCGCCATGTTCCCACCGCCCCAGGGGCACGGACGGGTCGTGGTCGCGGTGAAGCGCGCGGGGCCGTAGTCGACGCAGCCCATCATGCCCCCGAAGGCGCCGAGGGCTTCCTCGGGCAGCCAGGCGGGCCGGCC
>JACQRE010000104.1 GCA_016206585.1 Candidatus Omnitrophota bacterium
ATAGAAAGAGATCTAGCCTTCCAACATTTATGGATGAGGAGCGATGGGCTCAATGAGAAGTCTAACCCATTAGAGCTATTTGTGTTATATAAAAACAATGACGCAAAACTCGCGTATAAGCACTATACCGCCCCACTAAACCAGATGAAAACTGTTCCACGTGGAACACAGATGATTTCATTGGCTGAACGATACTTTTGCCAATCGATCAAGGTAGATGGCTCAAGCGAAGTTGAGGTCATGCTCTATCCAATAACCAAAGACAAAGCCATCTCGGTCACAACCAGAGCTCTTCAGGCCACCAACGATGGGAGCGAATCGGTTCAGGTCTATTTTGGCCCAAGAGACTATTTTCATTTGAAACGGGCCGGGTTTGCGGAGGCGTTCAAAATTGGGGCGCTCGGACAGGTCGGACTGATTTTGCTCTCACTGCTCAAATGGATCGCGTCAATAACAAAGAACTACGGCGTCGCAATTATCGTGTTCTGTGCGATTGTCACGGCCATGACCGCGCCATTTACCATTATCAGTTTCCGATCGATGAAGAAGATGCAGGAGCTGAAGCCGAGGATCGACAAGCTCATGGCGCAGCATAAGAACGATTCGACCAGGCTCAACAAGGAAATTTTTGCCCTGTATCGAGAGCACAAGGTCAGCCCGTTAAGTGGATGCCTTCCCATGTTACTCCAGATGCCGATCTTCATCGCGTTGTTGCAGGCCATCTCCCATTTTATCGAGCTGAGAGGCCAAACGTTCCTCTGGATCAAGGACCTGTCTCTTCCTGATCGCTTGATGCCGCTGCCGATCTCCGTCCCGTTTATCGGCGCGGATCTGAACCTGTTGCCGATTCTTATGGCTGGGGCGATGTTCGCCCAGTCAAAGATGACTCAAGCCAGCCAGCCAGCCGATGTGAACAATCCCGCCGCGAAACTGATGTCCGGACCGCTCATGTCGGTCTTGTTTGGTGTCATGTTTTATCAATTCCCATCAGGACTCGTGTTGTACTGGTTTTCGAACAGTCTGATTTCAATGGGGTTTTACCGGTTAGCGAAGTAATACACAGCTTATTCACACTGTGTGAAAATATCCCTTGCGTTGGATGCTGGGCCAGGTAGAATGAGCCTTTGGATGCATAAAATGTTCCACGTGGAACATTCTTAGCGCATGGCAAGGGCGATCGCTATCTGCAATCAAAAAGGCGGTGTCGGTAAATCGACCACCGCCGTTAATGTTGGAGCCTATCTGGCGTTGTCTGGCAAGAAGACGCTCCTCTTTGACCTCGACCCCCAAGGTAACGCGACAACCGCCTGCGGCATTTCCAGGAAAGATCTCAAGCAAGACAGTTATGCTGTTCTCGTCTATAGCGTTCCAATTCAGGATGCGGTCCGAAGCACCACGATTGAACGGTTGAGTATTGTACCGGCAAGCCTCGACCTGGCAGGCGCCGAAATTTTTCTAACCGGTGTCGAGAATCGGGAGACGGTTCTTAGGCGGTTGTGCGAGCCGGTCGTATCTCAGTACGACTTTCTGCTGTTCGATTGTCCCCCATCACTTGGTTTGCTCACAGTGAATGCGCTCGTTGCCTCTGACAGTACCCTTATTCCGGTGCAGTGTGAGTATCTGGCGCTCGAGGGATTGAACGCGCTGATGCACGCCGTGAGTCTCATTAAACAGAGCCTGAATCCTTCGCTGAGAGTTGGAGGCATTGTGCTGACGATGACAGACTTTCGGGCGACGCTGGCGCGCGAGGTAGCTGGTGAGGTAAAAAAGTTTTTCAAAGACCTTGTCTTTAATACCGCAATCCCACGAAACATCAGGCTCGCGGAGTCTCCAAGTTTCGGCAAGCCCATCTGTCTGTACGATCCACATTCATCGGGAGCGCTGGCGTACCAGCTGCTGACGCAAGAGGTGATCGAAAAAGAATCGGCGGTGACCACATGACAAGACGACTTGGTCGTGGGCTGGCGGACATCATCGAATCGACCCCGCAAAGCGCCGCAAGCTTTGTGATGCTGCGGACGGATCAGATTCGCCCGGGACGGTTTCAGCCCCGCGCGTCGATCAGTGAGCAAGGACTGGAGGAGCTCAAAGCTTCGATCAAACGATCCGGGATCATTGAGCCGATCATCGTGCGGCCGATCGCACACGGCACCTACGAAGTTGTGGCCGGAGAACGTCGGTTTAGAGCATCGCAAGCTATTGGTATTAAAGAAGTTCCATCAATTATCAAGACCATTTCCGACAAGGAGGCGCTCGAATACTCGCTGGTGGAAAACATCCAACGGGAGAACCTCAACCCAATGGAGGAGGCCAAGGGGTACGAAAGACTACTTGACGAATTCGGCTACACACAGGAAGATATCGCCTCTGCGGTTGGCAAGGACCGGGCGACTGTCGCGAACGCCCTGCGCCTGCTGGCGTTGCCCGAAGAGATCCAGCTCGGGCTGCGCGAGGGAGCCATTACTGCGGGCCACGCGAAGGCGCTGCTCAGCCTCGAGGACCGGACACGCCAGTTGGAGCTCTACCGGCAGGCCTCCGGCGGCAAGCTCTCGGTGCGGCAGACAGAAGCGATCGCCGGAGCGCTGGTGCCCGGCAAACGGCGCAGGGCCCGGCGAGTCGATCCGCAATTGCGGCCGCTCGAAGATGAGCTGCGGCGAGCGCTCAGCACGAAGGTCAGCCTGTTTGCCCGCAAGAAGGGCGGACGGATCGTCATCGAGTATTTCTCTCAAGAAGATCTGACGAGGATCCTGCACGCGTTCGGAGTCTCGACGTAACCCATGGCGAATCAGGCCACCCTGGTGATCATCAAACCCGACGCGATCAAGCGGGGGCTGATGGGTGCGACGCTCTCGAAGCTGGAGCCGTTGCAGCTGGAGATCATCGGCGCAAAGGTGATGCCGGTGAGCCGCGAGCTCGCCGAGGCGCACTATAGCCACATCAAGGAGAAGCCGTTTTTTTCGGAGACGGTGGAGCACCTGCGCGGGACGCTGCACGGCGTCCCGTACGTCGTGGCGTTCGTCCTCTGGGGTCCCGACGCCGTCGAGCGCGTGCGGCTGATCACCGGAGCGACGAACCCGGAGAAGGCCGACCCGCTCACCATCCGCGGAGCGCTGGGGCGCAACACGGCCAGCGGCCTCATGGAGAACGTGATGCATTCTTCCGCCGACCCGGCGGACGCGGAGCGGGAGATCGGGTTGTGGTTCAAGCCGCACGAGCTGTTGTGCAATCCGTTCGCTGGCGCGGGTGTCGGAGCCCGGCCGTCCCGATGACCCCACCACCTGCGCCGGCCACGCCGACGGCGTGGCGGCGAGGCAGAGGATCCAGACGACGATGACAGAGCCGCATGGAACACAGCATGTGACTGCCGGCCTCGCCGCGGCGGCAGGCCGCCGCGAGGCGCAGGTGGTGGGATGACCGCCGCGCGCCGCCGCACGACACCGCAATCCTCCAAGGCCATCCAGAGCATGACCGGCTACGGCCGTGCGACGCGCCAGGGCACGCTCGGCACCGTGACGGTCGAGCTGCGCAGCACCAACCACCGGTATCTCGAGATCGACCAGCGGCTGCCCAACGGCCTGGCGGCCTTGCAGGGCCGCACGGCGGAGCTGCTTCGCGCCACCCTGCGCCGCGGGCGCATCGACGCGGTGGTGAACATTCAGCAGTCGTCCCGATGGCAGCAGCACCGGGTGCAGTTCGATGAGCCGCTGCTGCAGCGCTACGTCGAGACGCTGACCGCGCTGAAGAACCGATTCGGCGTCAAGGGGCCGCTGACGCTCGACCACCTGCTAGCACTGCCGCATGCGCTGACTGTTGTCGAGGACCGGCTGCCCCCCGAGCAGGCCTGGGAGGCGATCCGGCAGACCGTGCAGGCCGCGGCGCTGGAGCTGGTGCGCTCGCGTTCACGCGAGGGCGCGAAGCTGGTGGCGGACCTCCGCCGGCAACTCGCCACGATCCACGCGAATCTCCAGGCCATCAAGCGGCGGCTGCCCAAAGCGCTAGCGCAGCAGCGCCAGCGGGTCCGCGAACGGCTGCTGGAGCTGCTCGGACCGGGCGCCTCCGGCGGAACCCCCCAGCTGGAGCAGGCCGCGGCACTGGTCAAAGACGTGGACGTCCACGAAGAAATGGTGCGTTTGGAGAGCCATTTGACGTACATGCGCCAGACGCTCTCCGGAGCCACCCCGCTGGTCGGGAAGCGGCTGGATTTCATCGCGCAGGAGCTGATGCGCGAGGCGAACACGCTGGGGGCGAAAGTCAACGATCCGGGAGCCTCTCAGCACGTCGTGGACATCAAGGGGTGCATTGAGAAGATTCGCGAGCAGGTTCAGAATCTCGAGTGATGAGTGTCACGCTCGTGAATGTCGGGTTTGACAACGTGGTGGCGGCGGAGCGGGTGGTGGCGGTGGTGGCGGCGGATCCGTCGCCCGTCAAGCGGCTGCGCGAAGCGGCTGCGCGCCACCAGAAGCTGGTCGACGCCACGAACGGCCGGCGGACGCGCACGGTGATCATCACCGACTCCGACCACGTCGTGCTCTCCAGCCTCCAGCCGGAAACGGTGGCAGAGCGGTTGAGTGCCAGCAAGCACGCATGAGTGGGACCGCTGCCGCGCGGGCTCGGCGGCGCATGGGCGGCCACGCGTTCGTGATTTCCGGCCCGTCCGGCGGCGGCAAGACGACCGTCGTCGCGCGGCTGCGCCGGCAGTTGCGCGACCTGCGGCGTTCGGTGTCGGTCACGACCAGGGCCCCGAGAGCGGGGGAACGCGACGGGCAGGACTACCGGTTTATCTCGTCGGCGCGGTTCGACGCGCTGCGGCGGCACGGGCAGTTGCTCGAGTGGGCCACCGTCCACGGCGCCTCATACGGGACGCCGAAGCGGCCGGTGCTTGACGCGCTGGATCACGGGTGGGACGTGCTCCTAAGCATCGATGTCCAGGGGGCCCGCGCCATCAAGCGCCTGCTCGACCGGCGGGCGATCCTGATTTTCTTGATGCCGCCGTCGCTGGAGCAGCTGCGCCGGCGGCTGCTTCGCCGGCGGACCGATACGCCGGCGGCCATCCGCCGGCGGATGGCGGCGGCGCGCCGGGAGATCGCCTGCGCGCGCTGGTACGACTACACGGTCGTGAACGATCGTTTGGATCATACGGTCCGGCAGGTCAGCGCGATGATCACGGCCTGCCGGCGGGCGCATCAGGGACGTCCTTCAGCTGCCGCGGGGCAGCGGGGACCACGAAAGGGGTTGTAGGGCATGGCGCAACTACCCATCGAAGAGCTGCTCAAACGGTGCGGGAGCATCTACCGGCTGGTGATTCTGGCCGCCAAGCGGGCGAAGGAAGTGGCGGACGGCTCGCCGCCGCTCGTGGAGACGTCGCACCGCAAGGTCACGTCGATCGCGCTGGAGGAAATTCTCCAAGGCAAGGTGCTGTACAAGGTCGACGAAGCGCAACCGCGCGGGGAGAAGAAGGGCCGCGGCGCGAAGGCGAAGGACGACAAAAAGAAGAAGGTGGCCGCATGACCAACGCACCCGAAATCGTCTTGGGCATCACCGGATCCATCGGCGCGTACAAGACGGGAGACCTCGTTCGGCAGCTCAAGGAGGCGGGCTATGCGGTGAGCTGCGTGATGACGCAGCGGGCGACGCGATTTCTCGCTCCGCTCACACTCCAAGCGCTCTCCGAGCGGCGGGTGCACACCGATCTGTTCGAGACGGACGCCCCGCAGATCATTCACACCGCGCTGGCCGACCACGCCCGGCTGGTCATCGTCGCCCCCGCCACGGCCAACATCATCGGGAAGTTCGCCAACGGCCTGGCGGACGACCTCCTCTCCTGCATCCTGCTCGCCACGCGCGCCAAGATCCTGTTCGCGCCGGCCATGAACGTGCACATGTGGCAGCACCCGACGGTGCAGCGCAATGTCACGACACTCAAGCGGCTGGGCGTCCGGTTCGCGGGGCCCGATGTCGGCAAGCTCGCCTGCGGCTACGAGGCGATCGGCCATCTGGCGGAGATCGACGAGATCGTCCGGGCCGCCAAGCAGCTGGTGCCGGTTGTCGGCGGGCCGCCCTCCGGATCCGGCACCCCGCCGGCCGCGGCGCGCTCCAAGCCGAGTTCAACGTCCAAGCCATCAAGCCGGAAGAGCAAGAAGCGACGGTAACTTGACGCGATCGCTGCGCATCGTCATCACCGCCGGGCCGACGCGTGAGCCGATCGATCCGGTGCGGTTTCTCTCCAACTACTCGAGCGGGTACATGGGGGCGTGTCTCGCCGAGGAGTCGCTGCGGCGCGGCCACCGCGTCACGGTGATCAGCGGGCCCGGAAGCGAGGCCCTGCCATCTCGCGCGCGCGTCGTCCCGGTCGAGCAGGCGCGGGACATGGAGACGGCCCTGCGCCGCGAAGCCCGCCGGGCTGATGTGGTGATCATGGCGGCGGCGGTCGCCGATTTCCGTCCGGCGGCGATCCAGCCGGTCAAGCGGCCTCGCCGCGGACGTCTGACGCTCTCGCTGCGCGCCACGCCGGACATCATCGGACGGCTGCCCAGGCGGTCCGGACAGATCCGCGTTGGGTTCGCCCTGGAGACCGGCAAGACGGCGGTCCAGCGGGCGGCGCGCAAGCTGCGCGACAAGCAGCTCGATCTGGTGCTAGCCCAGCGCGCCAGTACGGCGCGGCCCCCCTTCGGGCGGCAGGCCGTCCGCGCGTGGGTGCTGGAGCGCGGCGGATCCGCCGAGCCGCTGGGGATCGCCTCCAAAGCGAAAGTGGCCCGGGTGCTCCTTGACAAGATTGAGGCGCTCTGGTACCGTCAACCGGAGCCCTTGACGAGTGGACATGTGGCGAAAACCTAAGGCCTCATCAGGGTTTACGTTAATCGAGCTGCTGGTGGTCATCGCGATCATCGGCATTCTCGTGGGCTTCCTTGCCCCGGGGGCGATGAAGCTGCGGGAGAAGGCCCGCCGGTCGAAGTGTCAAAACAATTTGAAGCAGATCTTCTACGCGATCTCCGCCTACCGGGACGACCATCACGAGCAGTACCCGGAGTCGCTGGACGAGCTGGACGAAGCCTACATCGATGATCCGGAGGTCTTCAAGTGCCCCTCGTCAGCCAATCCGGTGCCGGGCAACGCGTCCGGTGGCGACTACGAGTACCTCTCCGGGCTCTCCCCGGCCAGCCGCTCCACCGAGCCGCTCGTGCAGGATCGCGACGGCAACCACCCCGACGGCATCAACATTCTCCGCGTCGGCGGGCAGGTCGACTTTGAGTCGATCGGCAAGAAACCGTAAGCCCCAGCCCGCCAGCCGATGCCCCGCACACCGGCACGCTCTCGCGTCGCTCATGGATGATCAGGCGTGCTTCCGGATGCTCCACGGCGCGGTAGCCAAGTGGTAAGGCGAGGGTCTGCAAAACCCTTATGCATCGGTTCGATTCCGATCCGCGCCTCCAATTTTGGGCATGCGCCGGGCGAGTGGTGAAACTGGCAAACACTACGGACTTAAAATCCGTTGCCCGAAAGGGCTTGGGGGTTCGAATCCCTCCTCGCCCACCCCCGGCACTTCACGTTGGTGGGAATGCACCAGGGCGATCCATTCGCAGGGGCGGTTAGCTCAGTTGGTTAGAGCGCATGGTCGACATCCATGAGGCCACAGGTTCAAATCCTGTACCGCCCAGTTTTGTAAACCGAGCATGAACGAAGCGCAGCTAAGAACACTGTATTGTGAGCAACGGCTCTCAATGATGGAAATTGCGCAGCGACTGAGCACCACACACGCGACGGTGTTGTACTGGCTGAAGAAACACGCTATCCAGAGACGCTCGTGGAGCGAAAGTACGTATGCAAAGCGGAACCCTATTGGCGACCCCTTCACGATCCCTGACAGGCTTTCTCCTGAGCAAGAAGCATTGCTTCAAGCAGGCCTCCTTCTCTATTGGGCAGAGGGCACGAAAGGCGGTCCGTCATTACAAATCGCCAACCTCGATCCACGGATGCTGCAGTTATTCGTCAAGTTTCTTCGACTTGTGTGCCGGATTCATGAGCAACGGCTCTATGTGTATGTGAGGGTCCATCGTTCATTTTCGAGGACCGCTGCCCGCCGGTATTGGTCACGGCTGCTCAGCATCGTCCCTACACGAGTGCATGTCTATATGCATACAGATACGCGGGGCAAACGGAAACAGTGGTCTCCCTATGGGCTCGCCACGCTTGAATTCCACAACAGCAAACTGAAGCGATGGCTGGAGCAAGCGATCAATGAATACGTTGAGCAACAGCTGCAAACTTCCCGGACAGATCCGCGCTACGCGTGGCTGGTGAAGGACGCTGAGGGCACATACGCTCTGAACTAATGGGACACGCGGGAAAATCAGAGGAGCTCAAAAGCAAGGACCCGCTGTACGCGCTGCGGCACTCCGCCGCGCACATCACCCCACCACCTCGTTGGGACAGCCCCGCCGCTGGCGGGGTGTCCGTCCCGCAGGTGGCGGGACGGACCTCCGCGTTGCGGAGGTCCACAACGAGGTGGTGGGGTCATGGCGCTCCGGCACCGATGGGCAGTGGCTGATGGGGCATACAGGAAAAACGGAAGAGCTGAAGCAGCGGGACCCGTTGTATGCATTGCGACACAGCGCAGCGCACATCATGGCCCAAGCCGTGAAACGGCTGTACCCGGACGTGAAGCTCGCCATCGGACCGCCGATCGAAGACGGGTTCTACTACGACCTCGATCTGCCGGTGAAGCTCACCGACGAGGATCTCCCGAAGATCGAGGCGGAGATGGCCAAGATCGTCAAGGAGAACCACCCGTTCCGGCAGTCGTTCATGGGCAAGCGCGAGGCGCTCTCGCGGCTCACGGAGCGCGGGGAGCGGTTCAAGCTGGAGATCGTGGAGGGGATCCCCGACGACCGCGTCTCGTTCTACGCCGACGGCGAGTTCGTCGACCTGTGCGAGGGGCCGCACGTCGGTGCCACGGGCGACGTGAAGGCGGTCAAACTGCTGAGCGTCGCGGGCGCCTATTGGCGCGGCGACGAGCGGCAAGCGCAGCTGCAGCGCATCTACGGCACCGCGTTCCCGACGCGCGAGGCGCTGGACGCGCACCTCAAGCGGCTGGAAGAGGCCAAGCGGCGCGACCACCGGCGGCCCGGCACCGAGCTGGAGCTGTTCAGCTTCCAGGAGCTGGCCGGGCCCGGCGTCGTGTTCTACCACCCAAAGGGCGCCTTGGTGCGCTCGCTCATCGAAGACGAGATCCGGCGGCGGCATCTGGAGCGGGGCTATGAGCTCGTGGCCACCCCGCATATCTTCCGCACCGATATCTGGAAGCGTTCGGGGCACCTCGAGTACTACAAGGACTACATCTTTCTGTTCGAGGCCGAGGAGCAGGGGTTCGGGATCAGGCCGATGAACTGCCCGGGCCACATCCTCATCTACCAGTCGAAGACTCGAAGCTACCGCGACCTGCCGCTGCGCTTCTTCGAGCTGGGGACGGTGTACCGGAACGAGAAATCGGGCGTGCTACACGGGTTGCTGCGCGTGCGCGGCTTCACGCAGGACGACGCGCACGTCTTCCTGCGCGAGGATCAGCTCGTGCAGGAGATCGGGCAGATCCTGGACTTCGAGTTCGAGGTCGTCAAGGCCTTCGGCTTCACCGACTACGAGATCGAGCTCTCGACGCGTCCCGAGCAGTTCATCGGCAGCCCCGCCTCATGGGAGCACGCCGAGGCCGCGCTGCGCGAAGCCCTGCAATCCCGCGGCGTGGCCTTTGCGGTCCAGGAGGGGGGCGGGGCGTTCTACGGCCCGAAGATCGACGTCAAGATCAAAGACGCCATCGGACGCAGTTGGCAGTGCGGGACGATCCAGTGCGACTTCGGGCTGCCGGAACGCTTCGATCTGACCTATGCGGGCGAAGACGGCAAACTCCACCGCACCGTGATGGTGCACCGCGCGCTGCTGGGCAGCATCGAGCGGTTCTTCGGGATGCTGATCGAGCACTATGCCGGCGCCTTTCCGGTGTGGCTGGCTCCGGTGCAGGCGTCGGTGATCCCGATCGGCGACCGGTTCGTCCCCTACGCCCGCGAGGTGGCCGCGTCGCTGCGCGCCCGCGGCCTGCGGGTGCAGTGTGACGAGCGCAACGAGAAGATGCAGGCGAAGATCCGCGACGCGCAGCTGCAGCAGATCCCCTACATGGCGGTCGTCGGCGAACGCGAGACGCAGGCGAGCGCCGTCTCGGTCCGGCACCGCCGGGAAGGCGATCTGGGTTCCATGGGGCTGGAGGCGTTTGCCCAGCGCGTCAGTCAGGAGAACGCGAGCCGTTCGTAGCGGCTCCACACAGGAGGGCACGTTAGGGTGAGACAACTGCGGGTGAATGAGCGCATTCGCATCAGTCAGGTTCGGGTCATTGCAGCAGACGGCGCCCAGCTGGGCATCATGGTGCCGGCCGACGCGCTGCGTCTGGCGCGCGAGCAGGGGCTCGACCTCGTGGAGGTCGCCCCACAGACCAGCCCGCCGGTGTGCCGCATCATGGATTTCAACAAGTTCCGGTACGAAGAGCAGCGGCGCGAGCGGGAAGCGAAGAAGAAGCACCACGTCGCCAAGCTCAAAGAGGTCAAGTTCAAGCCCCATATCGAAGAGCACGACTACAAGGTCAAGCTCGAGATGCTGCGGCGGTTCCTGATGCGCGGCGACCAGGCGAAGGTCACCATGGTCTACCGCGGGCGGGAGCTGGCCCACACGGAGCTGGGCCGGCGCATTTTGGACCGGCTCATCGAGGATCTCAAGCCCATCAGCAAGGTGGAGCGCACCCCGTCGCTGGACGGGCGGTTCATGACGATGGTGTTCGGCTCGGACCGCGACAAGATCAAGCAGCTGGAGCGGCAGAGGGCCAAGCAGAAGGCGCTGGCCGAACGCGCGGCCTCCGGGAAAGGCGACGGGAGCACCGCCAAGTCCGGATCGGCGGCCAGTGCGGCTCCGGCGAGATCAGAAGGGACCTGACGGATGCCAAAGATCAAGACGGTGAAGGGGGTCAAGGCGCGGGTCAAGGTGACGGGACGCGGCCGGGTCGTGGCGTTTCGCTCCGGCCGGCGGCATCTCCTCGGCGGCAAGCGGGCGAAGACGAAGCGGCAGCTGCGGCGACAGCGGCTCCTAGCGCCTGCGGATGCGCGGAAAGTCCTCGCGCTGATTCCGTACCACGCATGAGCAGTCAGAAAGGAAACGCACGATGGCCAAAGTGAAGTGGGCGGTCACGTCGCGCCGGCGGCGCAAGCGGTTGCTCCGTCGGGCGAAGGGGTACTATGGGTCCCGGCGGCTGCACCTCCTGAAGGCGAAAGAGACGGTCATGCGGGCGAAGGCCTACAGCACCCGGGACCGCAAGGTGAAGAAGCGGGAGTTCCGCAACCTGTGGGTCATCCGGCTCAACGCGGCCGCGCGGTCGCGCGGCCTGACGTACAGCCGGCTGATGTCGGCCTTCCGCAAGGCGAATGTGAAGCTGGACCGCAAACAGCTCGCCGAGATGGCCCTCAACGACCAGCAGGCGTTCGACCAGCTCGTCTCTCAAGTCGCGGCACATTAGCAGACTACAGGTAAACGTCAGGCTGCAGGCTGCAGGCTTCAAGCTGCACACAGACCGTTCGTCGGTCTGCAGCTTGAAGCCTGGAGCGTGTAGCCTGAACTTTCATAGGGCGTACGCGTAATGGCTGACGGCCGGACCATCGACTTCTCCCATCAGGACGAATCCCGCGTCACGGTGCTTGACCGCGGGAACCTCCACCGCGTCCTGAACACCCCGCAGCTCTTCGCCATTGGCTACGGGGACGTCGGCTCCTCCATCTACTACGCCCTCGGGGTCACGACCCTGTATGCGCTGGGCGCGGCCCCGCTGGCCCTAGCGCTCGCCGGGGTCGTCTTCTTTTGCACCGTGCTCACGTATGCCGAGCTGGCGACCGCCATGCCGGAATCCGGCGGGTCGTGCAGCTTCGCGCGGCACGCGTTCAATGACCTCGTCTCCTTTATCGCCGGCTGGGCGCTCCTCCTCGATTACATCGTCACCATCGCGATCTCCGCCTACTCCATCGGGCCGTATCTCAGCAACTTCTGGCCCGCACTCCAAACAGGCGGGATGGGGAACGTCTCGGTCACGCTGGTCGTCCTCGCCATCCTCCTGGGGCTCAACGTGCTCGGAGTGAAGGAGTCGACCCGCGTCGCGCTGCTGCTGTGCATCTTCGACATCGCGACCCAGCTCGTCATCGTCACGCTGGGCTTTGTCCTGCTGATGCAGCTCTTCCAGCCCGCGCAGTTCTTCCACCATCTCCAGCAGCTCTACATCCGGATGCACGTCGGACTCTCCGACGCGGCGTGGTCGCCGAGCTGGGAGCAGTTCTTCAAGGGCGTCGGCATGGCCATGGTGGCCTACATCGGCATCGAGTCCATCTCGCAGCTCGCCGGGGAAGCCCGCCATCCGAACCGGACGATCCCGCGCGCCATGCTCTCGACGATGGTGACGCTGTTCGTCCTCTACTTCGGGATCTCCGCCGTGGCGCTGACCGCCCTCAGCCCGCAGGAGCTCACGACGCACTACCTGGAAGATCCCATCGCGGGCATCGCCGCCTCGATGCCGTTCGGACGGGAATACCTCACCCCCTGGGTCGGACTGCTCGGGGCCACCATCCTCTTCGTGGCGGCCAACGCGGGCTTGATCGGCGCCTCGCGGCTCACCTTCGCCATGAGCGAGCACTTCACGCTGCCGCGCCTCTTCTACAAGCTCCACCCGCGGTTCAAGACCCCCTACGTCTCGCTGATCGCGTTTACCCTCGTGGCGGGGGCGATCGTGACGGTGGCGAAGAACCTGACGCACATCGCCGAGCTCTACAACTTCGGCGCGATGCTCTCCTTCGCGCTCGCGCACCTCTCCCTGTTGGGGTTGCGCATCCGCAAGCCGGATTTGGAGCGGCCCTTCAAGATCGGCTGGAACCTGCGGTTCGGCCGCGTCGAGCTGCCGCTGACGGCGGCGGTGGGCCTGCTGGGAACCGCGGCGGTGTGGATCGACGTCATCCTGACGAAGCCGGCCGGGCGCAACCTCGGGTTCCTGTGGATGGGGGTGGGGCTGGCGTCCTACCTGTGGTACCGTCATCAACAGAGGCTGCCGGCGGCGGCACGCGTCGAGATCGAGCGGCTCCAGGTGCCGGGCTACCAGCCGGTGAGCGTGAAAAAGATCCTGGTGCCGACGACCGGCGCCCACACGAGCGACATCATCCAGTTCGCGGCGAAGATCGCCAAGATGCACGGCGCGGACGTGACGGCGCTCCACGTCATCGAGATCCCCCCCACGCTGCCGCTCGACACGTTCTTTCCCGAGAAACTCGCGGTAGCGGACTCCGTCATGGAGCAGTCGCAGGCGATCGGGCGGGAGTACGAGGTGCCCATCGACGCGCAGGTGAAGCAGGCGCGCTTCGCCGGGGAGACGATTGTGGAGATCGCGAAGGACGGCGGCTACGACCTCATCATTCTCGGATCGGCACCCCGCCCGATGGCGCCGGGCCGCTCGATTCTTGGGACGACGGTCGAGTACGTGATCCGCAATGCCCCCCGCCGCGTCTGGCTGTTCACGGGCAACGGGTGATGGGCACGGACCCCTTGCAGGAGCTCGAGCAGATTGCGGACGACGCGGCGACGGCCATCCGGCAAGCCGCCTCGCTGAAAGGGCTGGAAGAGCAGCGCGTCGCCTGGCTGGGACGGAAAAGCCGGCTGAACGAGCTGATGAAGCACATCCCATCGCTGCCGGCGGATCAGCGCGGGGCGTTCGGCAAGCGGATGAACGAGGTGAAGGCGTCGGTGGAGTCAGCACTCTCCTCGCGCCGCGACACGCTCGCGGCATCTCCGGCACGAGCACCGCTTGATGTGACGCTGCCGGGCAGCGCGATCCCGCAGGGGCGGCTGCACCCGATCACCCAAACGATCCAGTCCATCCTCGCGCTCTTCGTGCCCATGGGGTTCGAGATCGTCGAGGGGCCGGAGCTGGAGTTCGAGTACTACAACTTCGACGCGCTCAACATTCCCAAGGACCACCCCTCGAGAGAGGGCTTCGACACCTTCTTCATCGACCGGCCCTCGCCGGATCCGACGCGCGGCCGGCTGCTGCTGCGCAGCCACACCTCGCCGGTGCAGATCCGGGTGATGGAGCAGCGCCAGCCACCGCTGCGCATCGTCGTGCCGGGGAAGGTGTACCGGCCGGATCCCCTGGACCCCAGCCACAGCTTCATGTTCCACCAGGTGGAAGGGCTCATGGTGGACGGCCGGACCTCCTTCGCCGATCTCAAGGGCGTGCTCGACCGGTTCCTCAAGGCGCTGTTCGGCCCGGACACCAAGACCCGGTTCCGGCCGCACTTCTTTCCCTTCACCGAGCCCTCCGCCGAAGTGGACATCGCCTGCGCGTCGTGCCGCGGCTCGGGCTGCTCGACGTGCGGGCGCAAGGGGTGGCTCGAGATCATGGGATGCGGCATGGTCCATCCGAACGTGCTGAAGGCGGTGCGATACGATCCCCAACGGGTCCAGGGTTTCGCGTTCGGCATGGGGGTGGAGCGGATCGCGATGCTCAAGCACCACATCGCCGACATCCGGTTGTTTTTTGAGAATGACCTCAGATTCCTTGAACAGTTCTAACGCCGTTGGCGCGTTGGCGCGTTGGCGCGTTGGCGCGTCCGCTGGGGTGCAAGCCGTGCTTTCAACGCGCGAACGCGCGAACTCGCATACGCGCAAACGATGAAAATTCCTCTCGAGTGGTTAAAAGAGTACGTGGCGATTCGTGGAACGCCCAGGGCGCTGGCGCAGCGGCTGACGATGGCCGGCCTCGAGGTGGCCGGGATCGGGGAGGCCGACGGCCAGACCGTGTTCGACGTGGAAGTGACGCCGAACCGGGCGGACTGCCTGTCCATCATCGGGGTGGCGCGCGAGGTGGCGGCGATCACGGGACAGCGGCTCACGCTTCCTCAGCGACAAGCGACACGCGACAAGCAACACGGAAAAACCAAAGTCCAAAAATTCACGATCGCCATCGAGGATCGGAAGGGGTGTTCGCGGTACATCGGACGGCTGATCGAGGGGGTCGCGATCAAGCCGTCGCCCGACTGGATGCAGCGACGCCTACTGGCGTGCGGAGCGCGCCCCATCAACAACCTCGTCGACATCACGAACTACGTACTGCTGGAG
>JACQRE010000114.1 GCA_016206585.1 Candidatus Omnitrophota bacterium
GCACAGCATCGTGGCCATCGAGGGCGCGATCATCCCGGCCCCCTTGGCCATACCGCCCAGCCGCACCACGCGCCCGCCGATCGTCGCCTCGACCGCCGCCTCCTTCGGATGCAGATCGGTCGTGAGGATCGCTTGGGCCGCCGTCTCATGATGGTTCCGGCTGAGGCGGCCGATCAGCTTCGGCATCGCGCGCTCGACTTTGGCGACCGGCAACCGGCGCCCGATGATGCCGGTCGACGCGAGCAGCACCTGCGCGTCGGGAACGTCCAGCAGGCGGGAGGCGCTGCGGCTGATCGCCAGCGCATCCCGAGATCCGGCGGAACCGGTCAGGCAGTTGGCGCAGCCGCTGTTGATGAGCACCGCCCGGGCCACGCCGGAGCGCAGGCGCCGCTTGCTGATCAGGACCGGAGCCGCCTGCACCCGGTTGACCGTAAAGACCGCGGCGGCGGCGGACGGCCGGTCGGCGACGACGAGCGAGAGGTCCGGCTTGCGGCTTCGCTTGATGCCGGCATTCACGCCCGATGCCAGAAAACCGCGCGCGGCGGTGACCCCGCCAGCAATCCACTTCATCACGATAATTCGGAGTTCGGAATGCGGAGTGCGGAGTAAAAGCCGCTTTGACTCCGAACTCCGAACTCCGAACTCCGAACTGCGTTCCAAGATTCCATCAGAGGAGTCCGGCTGTCTCGGGAAAGCCGTACATGACGTTGAGATTTTGGATCGCCTGCCCGGCCGCCCCCTTTGTCAGGTTGTCGAGGGCGCTGCCGATGGTGGCATAGCCCAGGTCCGGGTCATGGACGAAGCCGATGTCGCAGTAGTTGGTTTCAATCACGTCGCGCAGCTGCGGCAACGACCCGGGCCGGATCCGGATAAAGGGCGCCTGGGCGGCCGGGTAGCGGGCGACATACGCGGCGGCGATCCGGTCTGCGCCGGCCGATGTCTTCACATACAGGTTCGACATCAGCCCGCGGACGATCGGGATGACCTGAGGCGTAAACCCCATCTTGGGTGTTGCGCCGGCGACCCGCTGGATCTCCTGGAGCACCTCGGGCATGTGCTGGTGGCTGTTCACCTTGTACGGGCGCAAGTTCTCCGCCGTCTCGGCAAACAGCAGCGAGGTCTCGGCTTTGCGGCCGGCCCCGCTCAGCCCCGATTTGGCGTCCACCAGGAGCCGGCCGTCCTCCACGAGCTTCTGCTGGAACAGCGGCAGCGCGGCCAGCAGGATGCTGGTCGCGTAACAACCGGGGTTGGCCACCAGGTCGGCGGCCTTGATCTGGTCGCGGTGGTACTCCGTCAACCCGTAGACGACCCGCTTGCTGGTCAGCAGCTCCGGATGCGCATGGGTGAACTGGTACCACCTCGGGTACAGCGAGGGGTTGCCCAACCGGAAATCGCCGCTGAGGTCGATGATCCGTTTGCCGGCCTGAAGCAGCTTGGGGGCCAACTCCATGGCGGCGCCATGCGGCAGCGCCAGAAAGGCGGCATCACAGGATTCGATCAGGCGCGCCGGATCAAGCGCTTCGAGGGATACGTCTAGCTTGCGGGCGAAGCGGGGATAGACCTGCGAGACAGGGACCGGGCGGTCCCATTTAGCTGAAGCGGCCAAATAGGTAAGGCGGACATGCGGATGGTTGAGGAGCAACCGGATGAGCTCTTCGCCCGTGTACCCGGTCGCGCCTGCGATTGCGACCCGAAGTGTCGACATCTGTGAGGGTTAAAGGTCACCATTTTACCATGTGCTGCAGCGCGATGTGTTACCGCTTGGTCCACTGGAAGCGCTTGCGAGCACCCTTTTGTCCGTACTTTTTGCGTTCCTTCATGCGCGGATCACGTGTGAGCAGGCCGCCGCTGCGCAACATCGCGCGGTGGGCCGGGTCGAGCTGCACGAGCGCTCTGGCGATGCCCATCCGGATTGCACCGGCCTGTCCGGTCAATCCCCCGCCATCGACGGTGACGTTGACGTTGTACTTGCCCAGCTGGTGCGTCACGAGCAGCGGCGAGCGGATCGCCAACCGCCACGCCTCGCGCGGGAAATACTCCTCATAGCCACGGCTGTTGACCAGGATCGTGCCCGGCCCGGGCAGCAGCCGAACGCGCGCCACGGCTTCCTTGCGCCGGCCTGTGGCGATCGAAGGCTGGGCGTTTGTTTCCGTTGCGGTCGTGTCCTGTTCAACCATGGCGTGCGGGGGCTCCTAGGATGGCCGGGCTGACCGGCTGCGGCTGCTGGGCCGCATGCGGGTGAGCCGGGCCTGGGTACACTTTCAGCTTCCCAAGCAGGTGACGGCCCAGAGGCCCGTCGGGCATCATGCCCTTCACCGCCTGCTGAATGACCCGGTCAGGATGCGCCTGCATGACCTGCTCCATCGTGCGCGTGCGCAGCCCACCGGGATAGCCGGTGTAGCGGCGGTAGAGCTTCTGCGAGCGCTTCTGGCCCGTGACGGCGACCTTGGCGGCGTTGATCACGACGACGAAATCGCCGGTGTCCAGGAAGGGCGTGTACGTCGGCTTGTGCTTGCCGCGCAGGATGAGCGCAATCCGGGTCGCCAACCGGCCGAGGACCTTGTCCTTGGCATCGATGAGCAGCCATTGGCGCTGCATGGTTTTCACGGCAGGAATCGTCGTCGTGGACATAGTGGGGGAATTATAGCAGAAAACGCGGTGGTGTCAACTGCGCCGCGTGCGGCTGTCGATAATTCGTGATATGTCCGGTAGTCATAATTCGTGATCTGTCCGCTTTGGCGGGGTGTAGGGTGGTGCGTCTGGAGGTGGACCATGACGCACTATCCGCACC
>JACQRE010000121.1 GCA_016206585.1 Candidatus Omnitrophota bacterium
ATCCGCGAGTTCGTCAACATCAAGACCGTCTACGTCGCGTAGCGCTCCTGGCATGGCCCACGTCGCCTACTTCTCCATGGAAATCGCCCTGCGGTCCGACCTGCCGACGTACAGCGGCGGGTTGGGGGTGTTGGCGGGCGACACCATCCGCTCAGCCGCCGACCTGAGGATTCCGATGGTGGCGGTCAGCCTGCTGTACCGCAAAGGCTACTTTGCCCAGCGCCTGGATCCAAGCGGATGGCAGCACGAGGAGCCGGTCGTCTGGGTGGTCGAGGACGTCCTGAAGGAGCAGCCGCCGCGGGTGACCGTCACGATGGCGGGCCGCCCGGTGCAGGTGCGCGCCTGGCGCTATGACGTCACGGGTGTGGGCGGCTCCACGGTGCCAGTCCTCTTCCTGGACACCGACCTGCCCGAGAACGCGCCGGAGGACCGGGCGTTGACCCACACGCTCTATGGAGGAGACCCGCGCTACCGGTTCTGCCAGGAGGTGATCCTGGGGATCGGGGGCGTGCGCATGCTCCGAGCGCTCGGCTACGAGGAGGTCCAGTGCTTTCATCTCAATGAAGGCCACGCCAGCCTCCTCGCGCTGGAGCTGCTGGATGAGCGCGCCAAGCGGTCGGGCCGCGGGGCGTTCACGTCCGAGGATGTGGACGCGGTGCGCCAGCAGTGCGTGTTCACGACCCACACGCCGGTGCCGGCCGGGCACGATCAGTTCCCTATGGAGCTCGTCACGGAGGTGCTCGGACCCCGGGAGGACCTGCAGGCGTTGCAGGAGGTGTTCTGCTGCGAGGGGCAGTTCAACATGACGTACGTCGCGCTGCACCTCAGCCGGTATGTGAACGGGGTGGCGAAGCAGCATGGGGAAATTTCCCGGATGATGTTTGCGAACCACAAGATCGATTCGATCACCAACGGGGTGCACCTCGCCACGTGGGCCGCGCCGCCGTTCCAGGCGCTGTTTGACCGCTACGCTCCGGGCTGGAAAGAGGACAATTTCAGCCTCCGCCACGCGCTCAACATCCCCCGCCGCGAGATCTGGGACGCGCACCGGCAGGCGAAGCGGCGCCTCATCCAGGAGGTCAACCGCCGGACGAACGCGGGGATGGACGTGGAGGCCTTCACACTAGGCTTTGCCCGCCGGGCGGCACCCTACAAACGGGCCGACCTCTTCTTTCACGACCTGGAGCGCTTGAAGGCGCTCGCCTCCGCGGCGGGGGCGCTGCAGGTCATCTACGCCGGCAAGGCCCATCCCCAGGATCAGGGCGGGAAGGAGCTCATCCAGCGGATCTTCCAGGCTCGGGAAGCGCTGCGCCCGCACGTCAAAGTGGCCTACCTGGAGAACTACGACCTGGAGGCGGGGCGGCTCATCACCTCCGGCGTCGACGTCTGGCTCAACACGCCGCAGCCGCCCCTGGAGGCCTCCGGAACGAGCGGGATGAAGGCAGCACTCAACGGGGTGCCGAGCCTGAGCGTGCTGGATGGCTGGTGGATCGAGGGGCATATTGAAGGGGTCACCGGCTGGGCGATCGACGGCGAGGAGACGGACGCGGAGGCACCCCCCGCGCGCGATGACGCCCAGGATGCCCGCGCGCTGTACGAGAAGCTGGAACGCGACGTCCTTCCGCTCTATTCCCACGTCCGAGACCGGTTCATCGACGTCATGCGCCACGCGATTGCGCTCAACGGCTCCTTCTTCAACACCCAGCGGATGGTGCAGGAGTACGTGGTGAACGCCTATTTCCTTTAAGAGGAAGCGCCGCTGGACGCGAAAGAAGCATTGCCATCCAGCGCCCGAGACGGGATAATAGGCTGCTCGTCGAGGAGAAGCGGTGTGCCCCCACCATCGGAGGAAACCCAGTGCTCATAGATACGCGTGTGAACGTGCTCAAGAGCATGGAGGGGTTCGTTGAGGAACAGCTCGTCCTGCTCAACCCGGTCCAGGAGAGCTGGCAGCCGGGCGACCTCCTGCCTGACCTGACGGTCGACGATTGGCGCGAATCGCTGCAGCGCCTCCGGGAAGGCGCGCAGGGCATCCCGGACGACGCCCTCGTGGTGTTGGTGGGCAACACGGTGACCGAGGAGGCGCTGCCGTCGTATCAAACGATGGCCAACCGCCATCCGGGGGTGGCCGATGAGACGGGGGCGAGCGACAGCCCCTGGGCGCGCTGGACGCGCGGCTGGACCGCGGAAGAGAACCGCCACGGCGAGCTCCTGAGCACCTACCTCTATCTCTCAGGGCGCGTCGATATGCGGGAGGTTCAGGTGACCACGCAGTACCTCATCGGGAATGGTTTTGATCCCCACACCGCCAATGATCCGTACAAGGGGCTGGTCTACACGTCGTTTCAGGAGCGGGCCACACGGGTGTCCCACGGCAACATGGCCCAGCTGGCCAACAAGAGCGGCGACGTGCTCTTGGGGAAGATGTGCAACCTCGTCGCCGGCGATGAGGCGAGGCACGAAGAGGTCTATAAGCGGTTTGTGAAAAAGATCCTGGAGCTCGATCCCGGCGAGGGCGTGCAGGCGATCGCGCAGATGATGACATCCCGCGTGGTGATGCCCGCACGGCTCATGTCCGATGGGAGCGCGCGGGATCTCTTTAGCCAGTTCGCGCTGGTCGCGCAGCGCGTGGGCGTGTACACCACGCATGATTACGCGGCGATCATGGAGCATCTGGTGGCGTACTGGGACATCGCGCATCTGTCCGGCTTGCGGGACGCCGCCGCAAAAGCCCAGGACTATCTCTGCGGGTTGGCGGCGCGCTATCGCGCGGTGGCCGACAGCATGAGCAAGCGCCTGGCGCGCCAGCCCAAGGCGGCCTTTCGGTGGATTTTTAACCGCTCCGTGTGAGGTGAACGGGGTGGAGGGCAGGTCAAGCGGGGATGAGCGCTAGAGAGCGGCGGAGCTTGTTTCCAGGCCGGTCTTTGCCTTCGGCAAACAAGGCCTCCGCCCTATGTCCCCCGAGCGTTCTTGGTGCACGACCGTTCGCTGGGGGCAGATCTCAGGTGACCTGGGGAGGGGTGCTTACAGCATGACGACGTTGCTCGCCTGTGGGCCATTCGGACCACTGGTCACCTCGAACTCCACGGACTGTCCTTCCTGCAGCGACTTGAAGCCCTCGCCTTGGATTGACGAGTGGTGGACAAACACGTCCTTCGAGCCGTCCTCCGGGCTGATAAAACCGTAGCCCTTCTGATCG
Organism: Candidatus Omnitrophota bacterium; assembly: GCA_016206585.1. Lineage (GTDB taxonomy): Bacteria > Omnitrophota > Gorgyraeia > Aquiviventales > Aquiviventaceae > JACQRE01. The sequence continues at coordinate 3,200 of JACQRE010000121.1, forward strand.
CTGAACCACTTCACGGTGCCTTTCGCCATACCATTCACCCCCTTTCCCTCTGTTGACTGCGTTATTTCACTAAGTACACGATTCGGCCTTGGGTCAGATCGTACGGGGAAAGCAGCAGGCCCACCCGGTCTCCTTCAAGAATGCGCCGCGTCTGCCACTGCATCTTGCCCGCCACGTACGCCAGCACGCGATGGCCGCCGTTCAGTTCAATCCGGAATTTCGAGTTGGGGAGCCGTTCGACCACGAGCCCTTCCACCCCAACCGCTTCCTCTTTGGCCATGGCGGGACAACTCCTTCCCAATCGGCGAAACGCATTGGGCAAACAAAAACGCCGCGGAGCAGCTTACAGCTCCACGGCCTCTGTTTCACCTCAAAGCTGAAAACCACCGGAGTAGGCTACGCTGTTCGAGGCGCGAAGTCAACCAGAATCGCTGGCGGTTTTTTGCTATGATAGGGGCACCGAGCATGACGCACACGCTGGCCTCGCTCGCCACCCGCCTGAAGGGTACCGTCATCGGGGATGGCGCCACGCCGATCCACGGGATGGGCGGACTCGACGACGTGCAGGCCGGCCAGCTCACGTTTGTGGAGGATGCCAAGCGGCTGCCGCAAGCGCTCGCCAGCCCCGCGGCGGCGGTCATCGTGCCGCTCGGGTTGGATGACCTGGCAGGGCGCTCCGGCATCCAGGTGTCCAGCCCCAAGCTCGCCTTCGCCCATCTGCTCGAGCTGTTCCATCCAGAACCCGCCCCAACCGGCCAGGTGCACCCGACCGCCGTGGTCGGGAAGGACGTGCGCCTGGGGGAGCGCGTCTCCATCGGGCCGCACGCGGTGTTGGGCGAGCAGGTGAGTGTGGGCCGCGGCACGGTGATCGGGGCCGGCGCGTACGTGGGCGATGGGGTCACGATCGGCGACCACTGCGTGCTCGATCCGAACGTCACCATCTACCGCCGGACGGTCATCGGCCGCCGCGTGCAGATCCACGGCGGGTCGGTGGTCGGGGGCGACGGCTTCGGCTACGTCTTCGACCAGGGACGCTACGTGAAGGTGCCGCAGACCGGCAACGTGATCATCGAGGATGACGTGGAGCTCGGCTGCAACGTCTGCGTGGACCGCGCGACCGTCGGCTCGACGCTGATCCAGCAGGGCACCAAGATCGACAACCTCGTCCAGATCGCCCACAACGATCGGATCGGCAGGCACGTGGTGATCGCCGGCCAGGCGGGGCTCTCGGGCAGTGTGACCGTCGGCGACTATGTGATGATGGGCGGCAAGGCCGGCCTCGTCGATCATCTGACCGTCGGCCCGCAGGCCCAGATCGGGGCGGGGAGCGTGGTGACCAAATCGATCGGGCCCCGCCAGAACGTCTGGGGGTTTCCGGCGCGCCCGGTACAGGAGACGAAGCGCCAGATGGCGTCCGCCGCCAGGCTGCCGGGGCTCTTCAAGACGGTGGCGGACCTGTTGAAGCGGCTCGCCGCCGTCGAGCAGCGGCTCGATCGTCTCACACGCACCGATGGATCGTCCGGTGATCCGTGATAGGTTTCAGCGATCCGGTGGCGGCGGTGGAGTGGTGGGCCATGTGGCTGTGGCGCGTCCTGGTTGCCGTGGCCGCCGCGGCGATGGTGTTGGGCAGCCTGAGCGCGGCCGCCCCGGCGCGGTCGATCGCGCTGTACCAGCGGATCATGACATGGTGCAACTGGCGCGTCGAGCCGATCGACCCCGCCCATGAGCTGCGCACCACACGGCTGCTCGGATGGCTGCTGATCGGGCTGGGGTGCCTTCTGGCATGGCGACTCGTGTGACATGGGCGCTGGCGCTCGTGCTGGCCGCCGTGGCACACACCGGCTGGGCTGAGGAGGGAACTGGCGCGTCGATGGCGGTCAATCGCCAATTAGCGAAAGCGGTGTTTGCGGGCGGCTGCTTCTGGTGCATGGAGCCGCCGTTTTCGCACCTTCCGGGCGTGATCGCCGTGATGCCGGGCTACACCGGCGGCACGAAGGCGAACCCGACGTACGAGGAGGTGTCCTCCGGAGCGACGGGCCACGCGGAGGCGGTCGAGATCCTCTACGATCCGGCGAAAGTCTCCTACGAGCAGCTGCTGGAGACGTTCTGGATGAACATCGATCCGACACAGGCGGATGGCCAGTTCGCGGACCGCGGCTCGCAGTACCGCCCGGCGATCTTCTACGCGACCGAGGAGCAGGAGCGACTCGCGCGCGCCTCGAAGGCCGCGCTGGAGCGGTCCAGGAAGTTCACGAAGCCGATCGTCACCGAGATCGTCCGGGCCTCACCCTTCTACCCGGCCGAGGACTACCACCGGGAGTACTACAAGAAGAACCCGATGCGCTACCAGCTCTACAAGGCGGGCTCGGGCCGCGAAGGGTTCATCCAGCGCACCTGGGGTGAAGCCGCCGAAAGCGCCCACGAGTAGGATGCCGGCATTGTCCCCAAGGCGCTGGAGTCGCTCTTCGGCGTCTGAGCCGGACGGTTCCACGGCAATACAAAACGGCCGCTCCCGGATCCGGGGGCGGCCGTGTCGTTGAGGGGTCGGTTACGCGACCGTGACCTCCTGACAGAGGTAGACGTCCTGGATTGCGTTGAGGAGCTTCACCCCGTCGGCCATCGGCCGCTGGAACGCCTTGCGGCCGCTGATGAGCCCCAGGCCGCCGGCGCGCTTGTTGATGACCGCCGTGCGCACCGCCTCCTCGAAGTCCTTCTTGCCTGTGGCCCCACCGGAGTTGATGAGCCCCATGCGTCCGGCGTAGCAGTTCAGGACCTGGTAGCGGCACAGGTCGATGGGGTGATCGCTGGTGAGCTCGCTGTAGATGCGCTTGTCGGTCTTGCCGTAGCTCGACTCGACGTTCAGCGCGGTGAACCCGCCGTTGTTCTCCGGCAGCTTCTGCTTGATAATGTCCGCCTCGATGGTGACGCCGAGGTGGTTGGCCTGCCCGGTGAGGTCCGCCGCGAGGTGGTAGTCCGTGCCCTTCTTGAAGGCGTTGTTGCGCAGGTAGCACCAGAGGATCGTCGCCATCCCCAGCGAGTGCGCCTGATGGAAGGCCTGGCTGACCTCCACGATCTGACGGCCGCTTTCCGGCGAGCCGAAGTAGATCGTCGCCCCGACCGCGACGGCACCCATCTCCTGGGCCTGCTTGGCATTCCCAAACATGATTTGATCGAACTTGTTCGGGTACGTGAGGAGCTCGTTGTGATTGATCTTCACGATAAACGGAATTTTCTTCGCGTAGCGCTTGCTGACCGCGCCCAACACGCCCAGCGTGGAGGCGACCGCGTTGCAGTCCCCCTCAATCGCGAGCTTGACGATGTTCTCCGGGTCGAAATAGTCCGGGTTGGGCGCGAAGGAGGCGCCGGCGGAATGCTCGATGCCCTGGTCAACCGGCAGGATGGACAGGTACCCGGTGCCGGCGAGCCGGCCGTGGCCAAAGAGCGCCCGAAGGCTGCCCAGGACGGAGGCTGGCCGGTCACTGGGCGCGAAGATCCGGTCGACCCAGTCCGGGCCCGGCAGATGCAGCCGCTCCTTCTTGATCTTCGGCGCGGAGAAACCCAGCAGCATCTCCGCCTCGCCGCCCAATTGCTGGCGGATCTGGTCGTAGGTCAACATGCCGCCTCCTGTCGGTGTCATGGAAGTGGTGCGCGAACGTGGGGTCGCCGTCGCTGTCGTCATCGCGGCCCTATTATGGACGGTTTTTCCTCCGGTGTCTAGCGAGCGGCGGGTCACCGGAGATTCAAGTCGGAAGGCTTGAACCCGAGCTGGCTGATCGCCTGCTGAGGCTGGTCGCTGTAGAGCTGGCAGAAGCGGGTGACCGACGCGATGTCGGGAAACCGGCCCGAGGCGTGCATGCGCTCCAGGATCTTCGCCCGGCGGGCGGTTTCCTCCATGATCTGCAGCGGGGTGCGGCCGGATTCGGTGGCCAGCCGGTCGCGGTAGGCGCTGCTCGGGGAGCTCTCGATGATCTGCTGCCGCTGGTGATCGTACGCCCAGATGGAGGAGAGCAGCACGACCTGCTGCTCCATCCCGGAGGTTTCGACCAGCTCGTACACCACCCGCTTGATGGTCCCGGACAGGTTCAGCTTGCGCAGGATCACGAAGACGTCGATCAGGCTCACCAGGACCGGCGGCACGTTCATCGGCTCGTTCTGCAGCCGCAGGATCGTCTCCCGGGCGGTCGAGGCGTGCAGGGTGCCCATACAGTACTTGCCGAGGTTCATGGTCGTCATCAGGTCGGCGGCCTCCTCGCCGCGCACCTCGCCCACCAGGATCCGCTCCGGCCGCATCCGCAGGCTGTTCTTGACCAGCGCGGGCAGCTTGACCCGCCGGTCGCTCTGGAGCCGCGAGCAGTTATCCAGGCAGCCCGTGTTCAGCTCGAGCGTGTCCTCGATGATGACGACCCGGTCGTGCCACGGGATGAAGCTCAGCAGGGCGTTGAGGAGCGTCGTCTTGCCCGTGCCCGGGCCGCCCGAGAGAATGAGATTGGCCGGCCGCACCTGTAGCCCCTCGACGTACGTCCACAGCTGGGCGGCGAGCTCGAAGGTGAGCATGCCCGTGTCCACCAGCTGCAGGATCGTGAAGGGGTTGGTCTTGCCGCGCGCGATGGTGATCTGGGGGCCGAAGGGGGAGTCGATGATGTTGACCCGGCCGCGGATCTCCGCCAGCTCCACGTCGTTGATGGGGTCGACCTCCGAGCGGCCGGCGAAGACCACGAGCTTCTTCACGAAGACCGACAGCTCATACTGGTTCGCGAAGGCCTTGTCGGTTCGCACGAGCCCTTGCCCCGTCCGGTGGACGCAGATGGGGTCGGTGGCGTTGATGATGATGTCTTCGATGGTGGGGTCGTCCAGCAGCTCCTCCACGACGTTGTAGGAAAGGAAGGTGTCGAGGAACTGCGCGCGGATGGCGTCTTCGGCGAGCTGGGGAAAGCGGTCGGCTTCGCGGCGCGCGAGGCTCTCCAGCGCCGTGGCAGTGATCGCGCGGCGCTCATCCGCCGGCTGCATGAGCCGCAGCCGTCCCCGGAGCTCGTCCAGCAGCTGATCCGCCAGCTCAAGCCAGTGCACTTCCCTGAACTGGGCGGGCGATCCGTTCGTGCTCATCAGGCCTCCGTGTCAGGGTCCCAGCGCGCGACGGATAGTGTACCTCACCCCGGCCCGTCCGTCCAAGGATTGGGCGGCATGGATTGTCTGCGGCGGCGGCGATGTGGTATGCTTCGTACGGGACACGATCGATCGGGTCGTGTCCCGTGTCGCTTCGGAGTACCGCATGGCCTCCAACGGACATCGGGTGCTGGTGATCGACGACGACGAGAAGCTCCTCGGGGTCTACGAGGGGCTGCTGGCGCGCCATGGGTTTGCCGTGACGACGTGCCCGGACACCACCCAGGTGCTGCCGCTCTTGAAGGCGAGCGCCTTCGAAGTCGCCCTGCTGGACATCAAGATGCCGGGGATCGAGGGGACCGATCTGCTGCCGCTCATCAAGAAGCTGTGTCCGGACCTGCCGGTCATCCTCGTGTCCGCCTATTGCGATGACGCCAACGCCGGCTACTACCATTCGCTCGGCGCCTTCGGCATCATCCCCAAGCCGTTCAGCCACGAAATCCTCCTGGATACCGTCTCGCGCGCGCTCGATGAGCAGGAGCACATCCCCATGGTCCTCACGTCGCTGTCGCTGCGCGACGGCCGCGACCAGCTCTACCGGAAGCTGCTGCTCACCGCACTCCGCAAGACCGAGTGGAACCAGGTCAAGGCCGCCGAGCTGCTCGGCGTCAGCCGCTACTGCCTCATCCGCTGGCTCAAGAAGCTCGGTATCTCGTACTAGGCATCGCTGATTCACGCCGATCAACACGCTGATCTTCGCCGAGGATATCGGCGTTGATCAGCGTTGCCATCAGCGGGGATCAGCGATTTCGTTTACGTGAAGATTTTGAGCAGGAGGACATGCTTGAGGTGTTCGAAGTTGAAGGGTTTGATGAGGTAGTCGTTGGCGCCCAGGATCACCGCCTCCTCCATCACCTCTTCCTCATCGACGTGCGTGATGAAGATGACGGGCAGGTTGGGATGCGCTACCCGCATGTGCCGCAGGACGGTGAGGCCGTCCATGCCCGGCATCTTGATGTCCAGCAGGACGACGCGGGGCGTGACACCAGCCAGCGTCTCCAGCGCTTCTTCCCCCGACGCGACCGCGAGCACGGCGAACCCGTTCAGCTCCAGAAACTCCTTCACGATGGTCCGCAGCTTGGCGTCGTCTTCAACGAGGAGGACGATTCCCGGAAACTGCCTGGCGGAATGCGCGGGGATGGCCGCCAGCCAGCGCTCCACTTCCTTCACGAGCGTGTCCTGCGACGTGCTGGGGGGCAGTGCCGCCTGCACGAGCGCCGGATGCCGGGTCGGCGGGTCGGCGTGGCCGTTGCCGAACAGGATGATGGGGACGTCGTGGTTGAACGTGCGGATGCGCTGCGCGAGCTCCCAGCCTCTCGATGTGTCGTGGCCGTTGCCGACCAGAATGACGCCCGGCCACCCCTGCACTTCCATCGCCAGGTCGGTCGGATGAGTGGTCCGCACCGACAGGCCATGGCTGGTGAGCACATCACACAGCTCGCGACACCGCTGCGGATCCTCTTCCACCACCATGACCTGACGCTGTGACTTGACCTGAGCTGAGTCACCGCCAGGCAGGGAGGCCATTGGAGTTCCATCTCAAGCCTACCCGACGCCACAGCAAGATGTCAAATATAACTCATTGTATTACAATGAGTTATGTTCATTTATGACACACTTTTGCCTCGGAGTGTGGCACTTGTGCTACACCCAGGAAGTGGCCGGCGCTTTCGCAGGGCGCGCGAACTTGCTACAATGCCGGGCATACTGGAGGCTCAGGACTCCACGCCGGAGCCAGGTGATGGCGTGGAGCTGATCGACACCCACTGTCAGCTGCGCGGCACGACGACGGAAGCGCTCGGTGCGCTGACGAGCCGCAACGCGCGGCGGCTGTTCGGATTTCCCGAAACGATCTCCAAAACCTGCTAGAATTGGCTTGCGATGGCGCCCACCTCTTCCAACACGCTCGGAGTCGTGTTGATCGGCCACGGCTCGCCCGCCACCGACTGTCCGCCGCAGCTGGTCGGCGAGCTCATGAGCCTGGAGTGGCGGCAGCACAGCACCGGTCACGGACACGAAGCGCCCGGGGGCCGCGCCGCTGAACTCGACGCCCAGATCCGCGACTGGCCGCGCCGCGCGGACAACGACCCGTATCAAGCGGGCCTCGAGCGGCTGGCCCAGGCGCTGCGGCCGCTGCTGCCGACCTCCCGCTTCACGGTCGGCTATAACGAGTTCTGCCGGCCGTCCATCGCCGAAGCGATCGAGCAGGTGATCGCGCAGGGGGCCACCCGCGTCCTCGTGCTGCCGACGATGCTGACGCCCGGCGGCGTCCATTCGGAGATCGACATCCCGCGCGCCTTGGACGAGGTGCAGCGCGCGCATCCGGACAAGACGATCGAGTACCTGTGGCCGTACGACCTCCAGCAGATCGCGGGCCTCCTCGCGTCGCACGTCGAGCGCGCCGCAAGAGGTCCTCTGGCCCATGGGACGCGCCACCACGCCTGACCCATCCCGCGCCTTAACCCCCGTCGGCTCCTCCACGCAGTCCCTGTACCAGGCGGTCCGGCGCGACCTCCTGTCCCGGTTCAACATCGCGTTCAGCCTCATGACCATCATCCCGCTGCTGACGTGCTGCTACCTCATCACCGTCCGGTTCTTCTCGATCTCGGTGCTCGAGGGGCTCAACGGCATGTACTTTCTGCTCGCACTCGTCATCGCGCTGCTCGGGCTGCTGGCCGGCCGCCAGCTCATCCGCGACGTCATCCGCCGGCTGGTCGAGGCCAACGTGCAGCTGGCACAGCTCAACGACCGGCAGGCGGCGTTCGTGGGCAACGTGGCGCATGAGCTGCGCACGCCGCTGACGATCTTCAAGGGGGCGCTGGACAACCTGGCGGACGGCCTGCACGGGCCGCTGGCGCCCGAGCAGCAGCCCCAGGTCTCGATGTGCCAAAAAGAGGTCAACCGGCTCGCGCGGCTGGTCGGCGACCTGCTGGACGTCACGCGCATCGAGGCCGGCCGGCTGCCGCTGGCGAGGGAGCCGGTGGTCCTCCAGGAGGTGCTGGGAGCGGTGGGGCAGCTCTTCAGCGGGCTGGCGAAGGAGCGGGGACTCCAGCTGTCCGTGCAGCTGCCCCAGCAGCCGGTGACGCTGATCGGGGACCGGGACCGGCTGCAGCAGGTGTTCGTCAACCTGGTGGCCAACGCGCTGAAGTTCACGGAGCGGGGGGAGATCCGCCTCACGCTGATCAGCGATGGCGACGCCGTGCAGGTGGAGGTCGCCGACACCGGCCCCGGGATCGACCCGGCGGACCGCCTACGCATCTTCGACAAGTTCGAGCGCGTGGGCCACACGATGGAAGAGGGGGCGGGACTGGGGCTGCCGATCGCCCGCGATCTGGTCGATCTGCACCACGGACATATCTGGGTGGAGAGCCAGCCCGGCCAGGGCAGCCGGTTCGTCATCCGGCTGCCGAAGACGCCGGAGGTGCCGCCATGAAGACGGTGCTGTTGGTGGATGACGACGAGGCCATGCGCAAAGTGATGCGCCGGCGCGTGGAGTCGTGGGGCTACGCCGCACTGCCCGCCGCCGACGGCGCGGAGGCGATCCGGCTGGCGGCGAGCCAGCGGCCCGACCTCGTGCTGCTGGATGTGATGATGCCGGGGCTCGACGGCCTCGAGGTCTGCCGGCGGCTGACCCAGGATCCCGCGACGCGCCACATCCCCGTGATCCTCATCAGCGCCAAGGCCTCGCAGATTTCCGGGGAGCAGGTCGCGGCGGCCGGGGCGTTCGCCTCGCTCCAGAAGCCGTACGACCCCTCGGATCTGCGGCGGCGGATGCAGGACGCGTTGGAAGGCAAGGGCCACGTCACGTAACGCCGCACGCAGAACACGGAGCGTCACATGAGGTCCCGGATGCTGCGCGCGGTCTTCGGAATCACCCTGCTGGTCGGACTGCCGGTGCCAGGCTGGGCGGAGGCGGTCGTGGGAGCAGCCGCCCCCGCCTTCACGCTCACCGATACGAACGGTCAGCCGCGTTCGCTGGGCGACTTCACGGACCAGTTCGTCGTGTTGGAGTGGTTCAACAAGGACTGCCCGTTCGTGCGCAAGCATTATGACAGCGGCAACATGCAGCGCCTCCAAGCCGCCTACACCGGCCGCGATGTGGTGTGGCTGTCGATCGTCTCCTCGGCGGCGGGCAAGCAGGGCCATGTCACCGCGGAGGAGGGCACCGCCGTTCTGGCGCAGCGCCAGGCACACCCCACCGCGCTGCTGCTGGATCCCGACGGGACGGTGGGCCGGTCGTACGGGGCGAAGACGACCCCGCACCTCTTCATCATCAAGCCGGGCGGCACGCTGATCTATGCCGGCGCGATCGACAGCACGCCGTCGGCCGATCCAGCGGATGTTCCCGCCTCGACCAACTACGTGGCGCAGGCGCTCGATGAAGCGATGGCGGGCAAGCCGGTGTCGGTGGCGGAGACGAAGTCGTACGGCTGTTCCGTCAAGTATTGATGGAGCCTTGGCAGGCTGCGCTGCTCGGGGTCGTGGAGGGGCTCACCGAGTTCCTGCCGGTGTCCTCGACCGGCCACCTGATCCTCGTCTCGCAGTGGCTCGGCCTGCAGGGCGAGTCGGTCAAGACGTTTGAGGTGGTGATCCAGTCCGGCGCGCTGGCGGCGGTGCTGGGCCTCTACCGCCACCGCGTGGCCGCGATGGGGCGCGGCCTGCTCGGCCGTGATCCGGACGGCAGGCGGCTGCTCGCCAACCTGTTCGTGAGCTTCCTGCCGGCTGTCGCCGCGGGAGCGGCGCTGCACCAGCTGATCAAGGCGCGGCTGTTTGCCACGTGGCCCGTCGTGGCGGCGCTGGCCGCGGGCGGGATCGTGATGGTGCTGGCGGATCGCTGGCTGCGCGGCGGCCGCCGGCGCCAGGCGATGGCCATTGACGGCGTGACGCTGGGGATGGCCGCACTCATCGGCTGCGCACAGTGTCTCGCGTTGTGGCCCGGCACGTCCCGCGCCATGGCCACCATGGTGGCCGGGATGCTGTTGGGTCTCTCGGCCACCGCCGCGGCCGAGTACAGCTTCCTGCTCGCGCTGCCCACGCTGGGCGCGGCGACGCTGCTCGACCTGATGAAAGGCGGCGACGTGCTCCTGCAGGAACTCGGAGGGGCCTCGGTCGCCTTAGGATTCGTCACCGCCGCGGTGGTCGCCGCCCTGGCGATCCGCGGCTTCATCCAGTACCTGACGCGGCACGGCCTGGCGCTCTTTGGATGGTATCGGATCGCGTTGGCGGTGCTCGTGTGGATGGTCGTTCCATCGTAGGAGGTGAGTGATGGCAACGCGCCGGAAGATCGCGAAACGGCCCAAGGCCAAGCGGGTGGCTCCCAAGAAACGGATGAGCCGCCGCGGGTCCATGGGCTCATGCTCCTGTTGCTCCTGCTAGGAGAATCACCAAACACCAAATTCCAAACATCACACAATCACCAAGTGACCAATGACCGAATGACCAAACCCGGGTTTGGTAATTGGTTGATTGGTGATTGGATCTTATTTGGTGTTTGGAATTTGGTCATTGGTGATTGCTAGTCTGGCGCGGCTTGACGTCTCTCTCGCCTAAGCGGATACTGTACGTCCTATGTCCACGACACCCGAACAGGTCATCATCGTCGGATCCGGGCCGGCCGGCCACGCCGCCGCCATCTACACGGCGCGGGCCAACCTCAACCCGTTCATGTTCGAGGGCTACACGGCGGGCGGCATCCCCGGCGGCCAACTCATGACGACGACCGAGGTCGAGAACTACCCCGGCTTCCCTGAGGGGATCCAGGGCCCCGAGCTCATGGACGCGCTGCGGAAGCAATCGCTGCGGTTTGCGACCCGGATCGTCACGGAGGACGTCGTGAAGGTCGACCTCTCAAAGCGGCCCTTCACCGTGGCCTCCTCGGAGCGGACCGTCACCACCCAGGCGCTGATCATCGCCACGGGGGCGACCGCCAAACGGCTCAACCTCCCCAGCGAGCCGACGTTGTGGAATAAGGGCATCTCGGCCTGCGCGGTGTGCGATGGCGCGCTGCCCATCTTCCGCGGCAAACCGTTGGTGGTCGTCGGTGGGGGCGATTCGGCGGCGGAGGAGTCCACGTTTCTCACCAAGTTCGCCTCGAAGGTCTACCTCGTCCACCGGCGGGATGCGCTGCGCGCCTCCAAGATCATGCAGGAGCGGGTGCTCAAGCACCCGAAGATCGAGGTGCTCTGGCACACCGTCGTCGCGGACGTGCTCGGCGAGGGCGCCGTCTCCGGCGTGCGGCTGAAGGAGGTCGCGACGGGGAAGACGCGGGATCTCGCCTGCGGCGGCCTCTTCTACGCCGTCGGCTTCACCCCCAACACCGCGATCGTCTCCGGCCAGCTTGACCTCGACCAAGACGGCTATATCGTCACGCAGCCGGGTTCCACCACGACCTCGGTGGCCGGCGTCTTCGCGTGCGGCGACGTGCAGGACAAGCGCTACCGCCAGGCCATCACGGCTGCGGGCAGCGGCTGCATGGCGGCGATGGACTGCGAGCGCTGGCTCGCGGCAGTGTAACGATGTGGATGCTCCTCTTCTATACGCTCGAAGCGGTCAGTTGGGTGATCCTCGGCGGCCTGAGCCTCCACTGCCTGTGGCTGCTGGCGGTGGCGGCATGGCACGGCCGATCCGCCCTGCCCGAGCCGGCACCGTTTGACGTCCTGCCGGCCGTGACGGTGCAGCTGCCGGTCTTCAATGAACGGTATGTGGTCGAGCGGCTGCTCGACGCCGTCTCCCGCCTGGACTACCCCAGGGACCGGTTGGAGATCCAGGTCCTGGACGACTCCACCGACGACACCCCCCAGCTCGTCGCGGAGCGCCTGGAGCCGCTCCGAGCCCAGGGCTGCCGCGTCAGCCACCTCCGCCGAGCCTATCGAGCCGGATTCAAGGCCGGAGCGCTCGCCGAGGGGCTGGCCGCGTCTCGCGGGGAGTTCCTGGCCATCTTCGACGCCGACTTCGTGCCAGCACCCGACTTCCTGCGCCGGACCATCCACCACTTCACCGACCCCGGGATCGGGATGGTCCAGACCCGCTGGAGCCACCTCAACCGCGCCGACTCCTTCCTGACCCGCGCGCAGGCGCTCATGCTCGACGGCCACTTCCTGATCGAGCAGGTCGCCCGCTCCCGCAGCGGCACCTTCTTCAACTTCAACGGGTCGGCCGGCGTCTGGCGCAAGCAGGCCATTCTCGAGGCGGGCAACTGGCAGGCGGACACGTTGGCCGAGGATCTGGACATCAGCTATCGCGCGCAGCTCCAGGGCTGGCGCTTCGCGTATCTGCCGGACGTTGTCGTGCCCGCGGAGCTGCCGGTGGAGATGCGCAGCCTGAAGGCCCAGCACCACCGCTGGGCCCAAGGCACGACGCAGGCCGCCATCAAGCTGCTGCCGGCGATCCTGCGCAGCCGGCAGCCGCTGAAGGTGAAGCTCGAGGCGTGCTGCCATTTCGCCCACTGGCTGCACTATCCGACCGGGCTGCTCATCGCCATTCTGATCTTCCCGCAGCTGCTCATCACCCGCGCCACGCTGGGTGTCGAGGGCAGCGTGTGGAGCGGGGTGGCGGGATTGGGGCTCCTGACGAGCACCGCGATGTTCTACGCGGTGTCGCAGCGCCGGGCGGGGGCGACGTGGTGGCGCTGCCTGCTGGAGCTGCCCACCCTCATGGCGGTCGGGGTGGGGTTGGCGCTCAACAACACCCGGGCCATCTGGCAGGCGCTGCGCGGGGTCCCGGCGACGTTCCACCGCACGCCCAAATACCGCGGCCAGGCGGACGGTCCGCGGCCGGCCGGGTATCACTCAACGCTGAGCGGGGCGAAATGGTGGGTCACCGAGGTGGCACTCGGGCTCTACGCGTCGGCCGCGCTCGGGTATGCCGCCTCACAGTCGCTCTACGCCATCGTGCCGTTTCTCTTGCCCATGTCCACCGGATTCCTCTATTCCGGGCTCAGCTCGCTGGCCCCCGACCACCTCGTGCGGCTGGGATCGCCGCCATTCGCTCGGACCGGCGCGTCGCTGATGAGCCCGCAGGAATCGCTGTAATCTGGTCGTTCAATCACCGAAATCATCTTCCCATGCCCAGCATGCTGTTCGTGTGCGTGGCCAACTCCTTCAGGTCGCAAATGGCGGAGGCGATCGCCAAATCGTTGCGCCAGCCCGGCTGGGAGATCTGGAGTGCCGGCTCCCATCCCAGCGGAGCTGTCCACCCGCTCGCGCAGCAGCTGATGCAGGAAGTGGGCCTGGACCTGTCGGGCCACCGCTCGAAAGGGCTGGGCGAGGTGCCGCAGCGGCCGTGGGACTACGTCGTCACGATGGGCTGCGGGGACCGGTGCCCGGCGGTGGCGGCCGCCACGCACCTCGACTGGGAGATCCCCGATCCTGCCGGACGGCCGCTCGAAGAGGCCCGCCGCATCCGCGACGACCTGGCCCGCCGCATCCGGCAGCTCATGCGTGCGGATGCGGGGATTGACAAGACGAAATGAGTGCGGCAAGATGGAGTTCCTGCCCAGGCAAGGCCCCAATCGGATTCCGTGATTGCGCTCAAGACCAGAGAAGAGGAGGAACACCCATGCGTCTTCGGTTTCTGCTCGGCACGCTGACGGCGG
>JACQRE010000122.1 GCA_016206585.1 Candidatus Omnitrophota bacterium
GGTGCGGATAGTGCGTCATGGTCCACCTCCAGACGCACCACCCTACACCCCGCCAAAGCGGACAGATCACGAATTATGACTACCGGACATATCACGAATTATCGACACCCGCACGAATTTCCTTGACACACCTCGCCGTGCCGCTATAATTTTCTTTACTTGAGACTGAGTCTCAAATAAGTCTGTCCGAGGCCTCCAGCACAGCCCATGATCCCACCACCTGCGTCGGCCACGCCGGTGGCGTGGCGGCGAGGCGAAACATAGTGAGCACGATGACGGAATGGTCCAACACGCCGTATGCGCTCGGCCGCCTCGCCACGGCGGCATGCCGCCGTGAGACGCAGGTGGGGGGATGAAGCGGTTCGTCGAAGTCGAGCAGCTCTTGCGCACCAAAGGGGTGCGCCTGACCGACCAGCGCCGGCTGGTCCTGCGGCGCGCCGTCGCCTACCTCCACTTCACCGCCGAGGAGCTGGTGAAGGACGTCCAGGTCATCGATCCGTCCGTGGCCCGCGGGACCGTCTATCGGACGCTCGCCCTGCTGCATGAGGCCGGGGTGGTGGAGAAGCACGACTTCCGCTACGGGCCGCCCAACTACGAAGTGACCTTTGCCAAGGCCCACCACGACCACCTCATGTGCGTCCAGTGCGGGGAGATCATCGAGTTCCAGGAGCCGCGCGTCGAGGTCCTGCAGGACCAAGTCGTCAAGCGGTACGGCTACCAGCTCCTCTCCCATACGCACAAGCTGTACGGCCTGTGCGGAGCCTGCCAGCGGGCGCATCCCAAGCGGGCCCACGGCCATCCCCACCTCCACGTCGAGGAGGTCGTCGCCTGATATGACCGCTGCCCCGGCAATCGATCCCCACCTGCTGCAACAGATCTCGGAGGCGATCCGCTCCATCCGCTACGGGACGGTGCAGATCACGGTTCACAACGCCCAGGTGGTCCAGATCGACAAAGTGGAACGCGTCCGTCTTACACACACCGCGCCAGGCGACCGGACCTCCGGAGTCTCTCGGCCGACACACGGGCCCTGAGCCCCGGAGGGTTTCATGCACGGTTCGACAGGTTACCGGACCATCCTCGTGGCGTTGGCGGTACTGTGCGGTTCGCCGGCGGCGCGGGCGGACGATAGGACGCCGGTCCGGTTGGAGGAAGTGACGGTCACTGCGGAGGAGTTGGGCCGGGGACCGTTCCTGCCCGACGTCACGGACACCCGCATCCTGGCGGGCAAGAAGACGGCGGTCATCGATCTGGAAACCCAGCCATCCATCCTCAACAACAACTACCGGCAACTGTTCGCCGGGACGCCCGGGTTGGTCGTGAGCGAAGAGACGACACCGCTGCTGAGCGTGGGCTACCGTGGGCTGGAGCCGCACCGCGCGCAGTTCACCCAGGTGCTGAAAGACGGCGTGCCGATCCACGCTGAGCTCTTCGGGTATCCGGAAGCCTACTACGTGCCGCCGCTGCAGAGCATCGACCGCGTCGAATTCATCCATGGCGGGGCCGCGCTGATGTACGGCCCGCAGCCGGGCGGGGCGCTGAACTTCGTGACCAAAGCCCCGCCGGCCGGTACGCCGTTGGCCGCCTACACCGAAAACAGCTTCGGCACGGATGAGTTGTTCTCGACCTACACCGGCGTGGGCGGGACCGCCGGCCCGCTGGGCTACCTGGGCTATGTGCATGAGCGGGAAGGGAACGGGTTCCGCCAGGGCAACAGCGATTTCGAGGTGCTCGGCGGCGGCACGAAGGTGGTGCTGGAGCCGCGCCCGGACTCCCGCCTGACGCTCACCTACGACGAGTACCACGAGGAGCACGGGGAGCCCGGAGGGTTGACCAAGGCGGTGGCCGACAGCGACGGGCGCGACCGCACCACGCGGTTCCACGACCGCTTCCGGCTGGAGCGCTACTACGGCGCGCTGCGCTACGACCGGGACTTCGGGGAGCAGACCCGGCTGGAGTTCCGGACCTTCGGCGGCCATTACCGCCGCTACAGCAAGCGGCAGGACGGCAACGTCTTCGGCGGAGCGCCCACCGGCACGACCAACTCGATCGAGGAACAGGACTTCTACACCTTCGGGATGGAGCCGAGGGTCCGCCACACCTACGATGCGTTCGGCCAGGAGGGCCACGCGCTGACCGTCGGGCTGCTCAGCTACTTCGCCGACTCTCCGCGCGAGGATCAGCGCGGGGCAACCCCTGGGCAAGACACCGGCTCGCTGCGCAACCGCAGCGAACGGAGCATGCAGTACCTCTCGCTGTTCGCCGAGCACCTCACTCGGCTGGGCCGCCTCGCCATCACGCCCGGCGTGCGGCTGGAGCACATCTGGCAGCACGTGACGGAGGACGTGAACGCGAGCAAGACCACGGTGCCGCTGGGCGACGTGGACGAGTTCGATTTCGTGCCGCTGTTCGGCGTGGGGGCGGCGTATGACCTGGCCGGCTCGGCCCGGGCGTACGCGAACCTCTCCCAGGGCTACCGGCCGAAGATCTTCACGCAGGCGGTGCCGACCGGCAGCGGCAACGTTGTCAACGACGACCTGGAGCCCGGCGACAGCTGGACGTTCGACGCGGGGTTCCGGGGCGAGGTGGCGGAGGCGATCCGGTGGGATGCGAACTACTTCCTGATGCGGTTCGACAACCAGATCGGGACGTCCGGTAACACGGTGGAGAACGTCGGCGACACCCGGCACCAGGGGATCGAGCTGAGCGTGGAGGCCGACCTCATCCGCGCCGCCGACCGGTTCGCGGGCACCACCTGGCGGTCCCACATCGGCTCGTTCAGCCCGTACCTCGCGCTCATGCTGCTGGACGCCACGTTCATCAAGGGTCCCCAGGACGGGAAGACGCCCCAGTACGCGCCGCAGTACACGCTACGGCTGGGCGCGCAGTACACCTTCCAGGACCGCGTGCAGCTCGCCCTGGGCAGCACGTTCGTGGACGACCACTTCGCGGACGACGCCAACACCGCGAACCGCACGGTGCCGTCGTACAAGGTGTGGGACCTGACGGGGGAAGTGCGTCTCTGGAAGGAGTACGTGACGCTCTTGGGAGGTATCAACAACCTGTTCGACGAGCGGTACTACGCGCGGATCCGCAACGACGGGATCGATCCTGCGTACGAGCGGAACCTGTACGGCGGCGTGCGCGTCGGCGTGAAGTTCTAAGGAGTGCGTCATGTGGCACTGGTTTCTGAAAGGCGGCCCGGTCATGTGGCCGCTGCTGGTCTGCTCCATCGTGGCGCTGGCCGCCATGATTGAGCGACTCCTCTTCTGGCTGCGCGAGCGGCGCAGCCGGGATCCGCAGCTCATCCACAAGCTGCTCCACCTCACCGAGCGCGGCCTCTTTGATCAGGCGATCGAGGCGGCGAAGGAGAGCCGGGATGCGGTGGCGCGGATCCTGATGAACGGCCTCTCCCACCACCATTTTTCGCTCGAAGGCGCGCTCGAGGTCACGGTGCAGGCGGAGCTGCGGCGCATGAAGCGCTCGCTCGGGCTGCTCGACACCATCATCACCATCGCGCCGCTCCTGGGGATTTTCGGCACGGTGACCGGGATCCTGGTGGCGTTCGGCGCGCTCGAGGGGCGCATCCCCGACCCGAAGATCGTGGCTACGGGGATTGCGCAGGCGGTCATCACCACGGTCGCGGGGTTGGCCATCGCCATCCCCACCGTGATCGCCTACAACTGGTTCTGCGCGCAGGTGGAAGAGGCCGCGAGCCACATCTCGACGCAGGTAACGAACTTCCAGATCCTCTATCAGAAAGGGAAGGCCAGGGATGCTGGTGAAGCCGTTTACCGCTAAGCGGCCCCGCGTCGAGATGGTGCCGCTTATCGACATGTTCTTCCTGCTGCTGGTCTTCTTCATCTTCGGCGTCTTCTCCCTGACGATGCAGCAGGGCATCCTCGTCGAGCTGCCCGAGGCGGCGACGGCTGCGGCCACACGCAATGAGGCGCTGACGGTCTCGCTGGATGCGAGCGGCGGCCTCTTCCTGAATCACGCCCCCGTGTCGCTGGCGGCGTTGCCCGCCCAACTGGCAGCGGCCCGAGGCCGCCTGAAGGACCCGGTGGTCGTCATCAACGCGGATCGGGCGGTCAGCCACGGGGCGGTGGTGTCCGTCTTGGACGTGGTCCGGCAGACGGGGTTGCAGCGGGTGTCCTTCCAGGTGGAGACGGTGAACCGATGACGCCCCAGTTCCGGTGGGCGATGGGGTGTTCCATCGGCCTCCACGTCTTGGCGCTCACCGGCATGCCTTGGCTGGCGAAGCCCCCGGCCTTCGACGTCGAGCGTGCTCCTACCAGCATGGAGCTCTACTTCGTCGCGCCGCCCCCCCCTGCGCCGGTTGATTCCGCGCCGCAGATCACCGAGCCGTTGCCGGAGCTGGTCCCCCAGACGATCATCTCCGAGGCGCGTCGGGGTGCGGAGGCGGATGTGCTGCCGGATTACTTGCGCAACCCGCCGCCGGTCTATCCACGGACCGCCCGCGAGCAGGGCTATGAAGGCACGGTGGTCCTGGAGGTCGAGGTACTGGCTTCCGGACGCTGCGGGGCGATGAACATCCTCAGCTCCTCCGGGTACAGGATGCTGGATGACGCGGCGGTGTCCGCGGTCCGCAGATGGGTGTTCCGTCCAGCCAGGCGATGGCGCGAGCCGGTGCCTTTTTGGGTGGAGATCCCAATTACCTTTCGCTTGATGGATGCCCAAGGAGGTTTCGATGGCTGACGGGACGGTGATGGCGACCCTAGTGATCGTGTTTCGCGAGGCGTTGGAGGCGGGCCTCATCGTGGGGATCATCCTGACGGTGATGGCCCGGCTGCGCGCGATGCGCTACAGCCCGGCGGTGTGGTTGAGCGTGGCGGCCGCGGTGGGGGCCAGCTTCCTGGCCGGATGGGGCCTGAGTCGCATGACCCAAGCCATGCAGGGGCGGTGGGAGACGATCATCGAGGGGGTGATCTCGCTGGCGGCCTGCGGGGTGCTCACCTACATGGTGTTCTGGATGGACCGGCAGGCCCGGCGCATCCGGCCGGAGATCGAGACGCGCATCGAGGCGGCCGTCAGCCGCGAGGAGCTGTCCGCGTTCATCCTCCTGCCGTTCCTCGCGGTGTTCCGCGAGGGCGCGGAGACGGTGCTGTTCCTCAAGGCGGTGGCGATGCAGAGTTCGGGTGCGGTGTCGCTGGCCGGAGGGCTCTTGGGGGCGTCGCTGGCGGTGGGGGTGACGGCCGCCATCTTCCTGGGCGGCCGGCGGGTGCCGCTCAAGCCGCTGTTCCAGTCCACCGGCGTCCTGTTGCTGCTGATCGCCGCCGGGCTGCTCGCCTACGGCCTGCACGAGCTCGAGGAATTGGGCTGGGTGCCAGGCCTGATCTCCCCGGTCTGGAACATCAACCACATGCTGAACGAGAAAGAGGGGCTCGGCGCCTTCCTGAAGGCGCTGTTCGGCTACAACGGTAACCCCTCGCTGACCGAGGTCGCCGCCTACTTGACCTACCTAGCTGTGGTCCTGACGGCGCTGCGGCGGCGGATGACGCCGAACACCCCGCCGCCTTCCACGCCACCCCCGTCCGGCGGAAGCCCGCAGCCGGCGGCGGTCCCCTCGGCGTAACGCGTCCCCCGCGCTTCCCAAGAGCTCCTAACCACCTCCCGGCCAACCGGTTCGTGTTATAATATTTGTTTGTTTCCCTACACAATGGCCTCTTTGCGCCTTGCAATGGCTCAACTCAACGTGACCGTGGGCGACCTGGAGGGCAACCGCGCGCTCATCGAGCGGGCGATCCGCCAGGCGCGCGCGTGGCGGGCCGATGTGCTCCTGACCCCGGAGCTGTCCATCACCGGCTACCCGCCGGAGGACCTGCTGCTCAAAACGCAGTTTGTGGAGGCGAACCGGCGCATCCTCCAGCGCCTGACCCCCGCAACACGCGGCCTGGTGGCGCTCGTGGGGTTCGTCGACCGGGACCGGCAGGGACGGCTGTTCAATGCGGCCGCCGTGCTGGCGAACGGCCGGCACGCGGCGACCTATCGCAAGCAGTGTTTGCCGAACTACGGGGTTTTTGACGAGCAGCGCTACTTCACGCCGGGCGCCGGGCCGTTGGTCCTGGATCTTGGCGGCATCCGGACGGGCATCACCATCTGCGAGGATCTCTGGCAGGAGGCGCCAGGCCGCGCGCTGGCGAAGGCGGGCGCGCAGCTGGTGCTCAACCTCTCCGCCAGCCCCTACCACGCGGGCAAGCTCCATGAGCGGGAGGCGCTCTTTTCGCGGCGGGCGAGGCAGCACCGCTTCGCCATCGCCTACTGCAATCTCGTGGGGGGGCAGGATGAGCTGGTCTTCGACGGCGGCAGCCTGGTCCTGGATGCGCGCGGGCAGGAGTTGGCGCGTGCCGCGCAGTTCCAGGAGGACCTGGTGATCGCGGATCTGGCACGGCTCCCGGACCGCCCGCCCGTGTGGTCGGCGCATGCCCATCGGCTGGGGCCGGTCGAAGAGGTGTACGAGGCGCTCACGTTGGGAGTGCGCGATTACGTCCGCAAGAACGGGTTTTCCTCCGTGGTGCTCGGGCTCTCCGGCGGGGTGGACTCCGCCCTCACCGCCTGCCTGGCGGTGGATGCGCTGGGGGCTGAGGCGGCGCGGGGGGTCGTGATGCCCTCGCGGTTTTCCTCCTCGCAGACGCAGGAGGATGCCAAGCGGATCGGGCGCGCCTTAGGCATGGAGGTCGCGGAGATCTCCATCGAGCCGATCTTCGAGGCGTACCTGCGGACGCTCAGGCCGCTCTTCCAAGACCGTGAGCCGGACGTCGCCGAGCAGAACATCCAGGCGCGCATCCGCGGCAACCTGCTCATGGCGCTGTCCAACAAGTTCGGATGGCTGGTGCTCACCACGGGCAACAAGAGCGAGTTTGCGACCGGCTACTGCACGCTCTACGGCGACATGGCGGGCGGCTTTGCGGTGATCAAGGATGTGCCGAAGACGCTGGTCTACCGGCTCGCCCGGTTCCGCAACCGGCGCGGGCCTGGGCGGCCCATTCCCTCGAGCATCCTGCGCCGCGCCCCGACGGCGGAGCTGGCACCCAACCAGACCGATCAGGACACGCTGCCGCCCTATGAAGTGTTGGACCGCATCCTGAAAGCGTACGTGGAGGAGGACCGGGGGCTTTCCGAGATCCTCGCGCGCAACCGCGTGGCTCCGGAGACCGCTCGGCGCGTGATCCGGATGGTGGACCGCTCCGAGTACAAACGCCGGCAGGGGTCACCGGGGGTCAAGATCACCCCCAAGGCGTTCGGCAAGGACCGCCGCATGCCGATCACGAACCGGTATCAACAAGAATGAGCGCAACCACACTCAGCGACAAGCCCCCACACCAAACGCGCCACCGCCTTTCTCCGTATCGAGGCGCTGTTTGGTGTGGGGGCAAGCGACAACTGGTGGAACCAAGCCCTTCGCAACAAGCGACAGTACGTGAGAAGATCCGCGGTGTCCGTACTGTTGCTTGTTGCTTGTTGCTTGTTGCGATGGTGTGATCCCATGTATCGAGTCCTCTTCCTGAGTGATGATTGGGCGAACAAGAAGCCGCTGAAGTCCGGGCTGCTGGAGAGCGGGTTTGCGGTCACCCCGGTCACCACGGCCGAGTTCCTCCAGGAGCGCTACGCCCCGCCGCAGACACTCGACGTCGTCATCGTGGACCTGGAGCGCAGCGCGACAGAGACCGGCAAGCTCTGCCACGCGGTCAAGCGCGAGCGCGTGCTCCAAGAGCTGCCGATGATCCTCCTGATGAC
>JACQRE010000115.1 GCA_016206585.1 Candidatus Omnitrophota bacterium
CCCCCGTGATCACCACGAAGCCGCGGCGCTCCTCGATGGCGTAGACCATGTGGTTGAGCGCGTCGGTGTGCTTCGCGGAGGGGTAGAAGTACCGCGTGTCCGGCGTCATCCGGAACGGCTTTTCCCTGAGCCCGAAGAACTGCTCGTACATCTCGTTATCTCCGTGACAAGTGACAGGTGACAAGTGACAGGTGACACGTCAGAACAACTCGTAGAAGCCCCTTCCTTGTCACTTGTAACTTGTCACTTGTCGCTTGTGTTGCTTGTCGCTGCATTTCACAGCCCCCAGCGGACGAGCACCCGGTCCACCTGCGACCAGACCGGCTGCACCACGTAGGTCTTGAAACCCTGGAGCTGGTGTTGGAACGTCACCCAGCCCTTGCGGCGCCTGCGGCGCGCCTCGAGATCCGCCTCGGTGATGATCGTGGAGATGGTGCCGATCACCGGCAGCTCCAGCGCGGCCTGGACCTCCTCCGCCGACTGGAACGACTGGTCCAGATATTCGGCCACGAAGGCCACGCCGGCCCCCACGAAGACCCCCAGGAAGAGCGAGAAGAAGAAGATCTTCCACATGTTCGGCCGCACCGGGCGCAGCGGCAGCCGGGCCGGCTCAAGGATCTTGAACTTCGTGCCCTCATCGGAGTCGCCGAGCCGCTGGGTGACCTTCGCGCGCTCGAGCCGCTGCTGCATCTCCTGGTAGGTGTTGCTGTACACCTGGTAGTCGCGCGTCAGGCGCATGAGCTCCTGCTCCTGCCGGGGGGCGAGCGACAGCAGCGGGGCGGACGCCCCGAGCACCTGCAGCGACTGCCCGCCCTGCTCGGTCGCGCCGGTGACTACTTGCACCTGCGGCTGGGGGGCGGCCTGCTGCTGCGACGGCGGCGCCATGGCGGTGTCCAGCCGGGTGACCCACGCCTGGTACGCCTCGCGGGCCGCGCGGACGGTCGGATGCTCTTCTCTGCCGTCGGTGACCGGCTCGTTCAGCGCGGTCACGAGGTCCTGGTAGATCGTCGGATCCGAGCCCGTCGCGAGCGCCTGGACGATGACGCGCTTGAGCTCTTCGTTGCGCTTCTTCTTGAGCTCGAGAATGCTCCGCCGGACCTGGATGATCGTCGGGTGCGCTTCGGTGTTCTCCACCAGCATGCGCGCCAGGGCCACTTCCAGCTCGACGACCTGGTCGTTGATCTGGTTGGCCACCGGCATCTGCATGGCGTAAATCTCCTTGAAGTCCCGCAGCGCCTTCTCGGCGTCTTCCAGCTTCTTCTTGTAGACCGCCATCTCGCTCTCGATGAAGTTGATGGCGGTGCCCGCCTCTTTCGTCTGCGACTCGACGTTGCGGTCCATGTAGATGTGCGTGATCGTGTTCACGAGCGTCTGGGCGAGCTTGGGGTTCTCGTGCTCGTAGGAGATGACGATGAGGTTCTGGCCGCGCAGGCGGACCTGGATCTGGTCCTGCAGCCCCTTGATGAGCCGCTCGAACGCCAGCGGGCTGCCGGCATGCTTGTCCATCGACAGCTCGTGGACGAGCCGGCTGAGGCTGGTCCAGCCCAGCAGCTCCTCCCGCAGGGTGCGCAGCCGGTACGCCACCGGGGTCGAGACCGCCAGCCCCTGGATGAGCGGGTTCATGACCCCCTCCTCCTCGATGAGCATCACGGTCTCGGCGCGGTAGATGCGGGGCAGGAACATCCCGGAAATCAGCGCGCCCATGACGATCACCACGGCCGGGACGATGAAGAACCACCGGCGGCGCAGGACCACCGCGAGATAATCTTGCCAGCCGATCTGGGTTTCGGTTGCGATCATCGGGGGTCTCCTTACAGCGCTGCCAATGCCGCGACGGAGGCCGCGCGGGTGACCGGGCTGAGCAAGGTGCCGAGGAAATTGTTGACCTTGCTGAGCACGGTGGAGGGCACCACGACGATCTCGCCCGGGTAGAGGTCTACGTCGTCCTTGAGCTTGCCCTTGTAGAGGATGCGCTTGATGTTGACCACGCGCACGCGCGGGTCGTTGAGGTCCGGCTTGATGACGTGCACGCGGCCCAGGGCGGCATTGTGCGTGGTCAGCCCGGCCGCGAGGATCGCCTCGCGCAGCTTGATGACGTCGCCGCGCATGATGAACTTGCCGGGGCGGCCCACCTCGCCGATCACGTAGATGACCTTGGAGTTGTAGGCCATAATCTGCACGTTGACCGACGGCACGCGGATGTACTTCGCCAGCAGCTTCTCCATCACCTGTTGCACTTCGTACTTGGTCAAGCCGGCCAGCGGAATGTCGCCGAGATAGTTGTACTGGATGCGGCCGTCGAAGCCGATCGCGAAGTCGCCGGAGAACTCCGGCTGGTTGCGCACGATGATGCGGATGACGTCGTCACGGCCCAGCGTGTAGGGGCCGTCGCCCAGGATGCCGGTGAGGTAGGCCGGCGGCAGCTTGGACTTGGCTTCCTCGTTGAACGGGCCGGCCTTGTCGGCGATCTGGCTGCCCGGGGTGGAGAGCGGCGCGTAGGCGGCGGTCGCCTGCGGCTGGGCCGGCACCATGCCCGGCAGCGCATCGTTCGAGATCGGCTGGTAGCCGATGATCCCGGAGTCCGCGGACCCCCCTTGGTAGGCCGGGGACGCCTGGTAGGGGGAGTAGCCTGAGCTGTTCCCGCCACCATAGAGCGACCCCTCTTCCTCGGCCAGCGCCTGGCCTGCCAGGAGCAGCGGAAGCGCTACCCCGACCGCCTTCATGATGCCTCTCCAATGTGACGTCATCCGAGTGACCTCCTTAGGTTTCGTGTGGGAAGGGGTGTTAATAGACCGTTTCGACAAAACTCTTCATCTCTTCGAGGTCTTCAGAGGAGTAGACCCGCCAGCCCCGCCAATCCCGCTTGGCCCGCTTGACCTTGCCGGCCTTCTCCCAGCGGGTGATGGTCTTGGTGCTGATGCCCAACTGATCCGCCATCTCGGTAATGCTCAACCGACCATCTAACATTCTGATAAAGCCTCCTTTTGAGACTGTTGCCTATTGGACTGTCTATGAC
>JACQRE010000116.1 GCA_016206585.1 Candidatus Omnitrophota bacterium
AGCTGACGACGTCGCCGACGACCGGCTCGACCTTGATGCCCTTCTTCTCGAGGAAGACCACCGCGTTCTTGAGACCCTCCTCGCTGCCCTCGAGCTCGAGCGTCACTTCACCGATGCTCTCGGTCACCTTGGCGCGCCGGATGTTGGGGATGACGTCGTACTCCTTGGCCATCATGTAGATGACCGGCTCTTTGATGAGATGCTGCGGAAAAATCAGCGTGACTTGCTTGCGTGCCATGCTCCCTCCTTCGGCTGTGGATCCAGACACACGGTTTCGTCGATCGTCATCAGCTCCTGAATGGTCGGCCGCTCCCCGCACACGGCGCATGCCGGATCGCGGCGCACGGGGATCTCCCGGAACCGGCTCGCCCGCCCGTCAAACGTCAGCAGCCGATCCGTCAGCGGCTCGCCGAACCCGGCCAGGAGCTTCAGGGCCTCGTGCGCCATCAGCACGCCCACCGTCCCCGCTGCCGTGCCGAGCACCCCGGCCTCCTGGCAGCTCGGGATCGCCCCCGCCTGCGGCGGCTCGGGAAAGACGCACCGGAAGCAGGCGCTGCGCTTGGGGAGGACCGTCATCACCTGTCCGCCGAAGTGCACGACGCCGCCATGCACCAGCGGTTTGCCCAGCAGCACGCAGGCGTCGTTGACGAGATACCGGGTGGCGAAATTGTCCGAGCCGTCCACGATCACGCCATACGGCGCGAACAGCTGCCGCGCGCCCGCGGCCGTCACTCCGTCGTGGATCGCATGCACCGCGATCCCGGGATTGAGTGCCACCAGGCGCGCTTGCGCCGAGCGGCTCTTCGGATGGCCGACCCCGTCGGTCGTGTGCAGGATCTGCCGGTGGAGGTTGCTGAGGGCCACCGACTCGCGGTCGACGATCCCGATCGTGCCGACCCCGGCCGCCGCGAGATACAAGGCCGCCGGGCAGCCCAACCCTCCTGCGCCCACGATGAGCACTGCGGCGCGCGCGAGCTGCTCCTGTCCCCGCATGCCGATCTCGGGCAAGATCAGCTGCCGTCCATACCGCGCAATCTGTTCCTTCGAAAGCGACATTGTCGTTCTGCGTACTGCGTTGGGCGTTCTGCGCAAGACGCAGGACGCGGAACGCAGGACGTATGCTTACCCGCCGGCGATCGCGGGGATGATGGAGACTTCGTCCCCGTCCTTGACCGTCGTCTGATCGCCCTGGAGGAACCGGATGTCCTCCTCGTTGACGAAGATGTTGACGAACCGGCGCAGCTTGCCCTGCTGGTCGCAGATCCGCTCCTTGATGCCGGGGTAGCGCTGCTCCAGATTGGCGAGCAGCTCCGTGACGGTGGAACCATCGCACTGCACTTCGCCCTGCCCGTTCGTCAGGCGCTGGAGCGGCGTGGGAATCCGCACGGTGATCGGCATGGACCCTCCTTTACTGTTTCGTCGACACCCCTGACAATTGCGCGGCCAGATTTGCCTCAAAGGACGCGAGGTTCGGCTTGATGCGCACCGCCGAGCCCACGCAGTTGGTGAGCGGCTCCTGGGTCTTCAGCCCGTTGCCGGTCACGCAGATGACGACCGACTCATCGCGCGGGATGATCCCCTGTTCGATGAGCTTCTTCGCCGCCGCCAGCGTGACCCCGCCGGCGGTTTCGGTGAAGACGCCCTCGGTCTCGGCGAGCCACTTCATCGCCTCCACGATCTCCTCGTCCGTCGCCGACTCGGCCCAGCCGCCGGATTCCAGCACCGCTTTCGTCGCGTAGTAGCCGTCGGCGGGGTTGCCGATCGCCAGCGACTTCGCGATCGTGCGGGGCTTGACCGGCTTCACGATGTCGGAGCGCTCCCGGATGGCGGTCGCGATCGGCTGGCAGCCCGCGGCCTGCGCGGCGTAGAATTTCGTGGGGGTGCCGTCGAGGAACCCGAGGCGCCGCAGCTCCTTGAACGCCTTGGCGATCTTGGTGATGAGCGAGCCGCTGGCCGCCGGAATGACGATGTGGGCCGGGGCGCGCCAGCCGAGCTGCTCCGCGATCTCAAAGCCGTAGGTCTTCGAGCCCTCGGCGTAATAGGGCCGGATGTTGACGTTCACGAACGCCCAGGGGTACTTGGCGCTCAGCTCCGCGCAGAGCCGATTGACATCGTCATAGGTGCCCTCGACCGCCACCAGCGTCGGCTGATAGATGAGCGACGCGATGATCTTCCCCGCCTCCAGGTCCGACGGGATGAAGATGAACCGCTTGAGGCCGGCCTTGGCCGCGTGGGCGGAGACCGCGTTGGCGAGGTTGCCCGTTGAGGCGCAGGCGACGGTGTCGAAGCGCAGCTCCTGCGCGCGCGTCAGCGCGACGGAGACCACGCGGTCCTTGAAGGAGAGTGTCGGGTGCGAGACGGAATCATCTTTGATGTAGAGCTCCTTAAGCCCCAGGGCGGCCGCCAGCCGCTCCGAGCGGAGCAGCGGCGTGAAGCCCGAGGAGAGCCCGACGGTCGGCTCGCCCTCGATGGGCAGCAGCTCCCGGTAGCGCCACAGCGACCGCGGACGGGAGGCGAAGGAACCCTTCGTGAACGTGCGGCGGATCGCGTCGTAGTCGTAGTCGACCTCGATGCTGCCGAAGCAGTACTCGCAGACGTTGATGACCTCTTTCGGGTAGAGCCGCCCGCACTCCCGGCACTTCAACCCGATCATGCAGCTCATGGGAGGGGGGCCCGTTTACGGACGAGGAGGCGGATGCCGTTCTGGGCCGGCTCGCTGACGACGAGCTCATGTCCCTCGGCCCGCAGCCCGAAGGGGATCGCCCGGAGGGCTTCGCCTTCATCGATGTAGAGTTCCAGCACGCCGTTGTCGTCCATCCGCTTCAGCTCGTCGACCGCTTTCTGATACGCCGCCGGGCTCTCCAGCCCTCGCACGTCCAACGACTGGTCCACGCGCAATCTTGAGGGGGTCATGAACGCCTTATCCTTCGAAATACGGTTGGATGCTGAAGTACCGTTCCCCGGTATCCGGAAACACCGTCACGACCGTTTTGCCGGATCCGAGCTCTTTCGCGACCTTGAGCGCTCCCCAGCAGGCGGCCCCGGCGGAGATGCCGACGAACAGCCCCTCCGCCTTCGCCAACCGCTTGGCGGTGTCGTACGCCTGCTCGTCTGAGACCGTGAGTATTTCGTCAATCACCGAGCGGTTCAACACCTGGGGCACGAACCCCGCACCGATCCCCTGGATCATGTGCGGACCCGCGGCCCCTCCGGAGAGCACCGGCGAGCTCTTGGGCTCCACCGCAACAATTCTAATACGCGGCGCGCGTTTCTTCAGCACTTCTCCCACACCGGTGATCGTCCCGCCGGTCCCGACACCCGCCACGAACGCGTCCACCTCGCCGTCGGTCGCCCGCAGGTTCTCCTGCGCGGTCGTCCGACGGTGGATCTCCGGGTTGGCCGGGTTGATGAACTGCTGCGGCATGAACGCCCCCCGCTCCTTCACGATCGCCTCCGCCTTGCGCACCGCGCCCATCATCCCTTCTTTGGCCGATGTGAGCACGACCTCGGCGCCGTAGCTCTTGAGGATCTGGATGCGCTCAGCGCTCATCGTCTCCGGCATCGTCAGCACCACCGTGTAGCCCTTGACGGCGCCGATCATGGCCAACCCGATGCCGGTGTTGCCGCTCGTCGGCTCGACGAGGGTGGCCCCGGGCTTCAGGAGCCCGCGCGACTCCGCCTCCTCAATCATGGCGAGGCAGATGCGATCCTTCACGCTGCCGCCGGGGTTGAACGACTCCAGCTTGGCGAACACCGTCGCCATCCGCGGCTCGACGATCCGGTGGAGCTGCACCATCGGGGTGTTGCCGATGAGCTCGAGCACGTTCACGGCGACTTTCGATTTCACCGCGTGGGTCATGGCTGGGTCAGGCGAACGCACCCCTCGCCGTCGGGCTGCGCGGCCACCCGCTGCTCCTGCGCCCACGCGAGCAGGTCGCGCCGCACATCGTCCGTGTTGTAGCGGACGCGCAGGACGCTCCCCCGCTCCCCCCGCGCGATGGCCTGGGCCACCCGGGCCAGCGCCTGGGCGCAGAGCATGTCCCGCACGTCAACGTCAACAGTGACCGCCATTATACCTGAACGACTTCTTCGGGTGTCACGATTGTGCCCTCGATCCGGTAGCTCTTGAGGATCGGGCGGGTCCGGTCCTTGAGCGAGATCAACACGTACGACACCTCCGGGGAGATCGAGAGGCGCACGTCAACCGACGAGGGGTACGCGTCCGTCGCGGTATGGGAGTGGTAGATGCCGAGGAGCTGCTGCCCCTGTGCGCGCATCTGCCGCTCCACTCGCAGCTGCTCCTTGGGGTCCATCGAGTAGCCGATAGGGCTGTCCTCGACGTTCGTCATGGGGTAGACCTGCGCGACCGCGCCGCCCGCGCCGGCGAGCAGGCCGCACGCTTCTTTGGGGTAGCGGCTTTGGCAATGCGCGATGATCTCCCCATAGAGCGCTCGGGAAATCCGCAAGCCCTGTCCCTGG
>JACQRE010000014.1 GCA_016206585.1 Candidatus Omnitrophota bacterium
GCCGAGGGGAGCGTCCGAGAGGGACGCCGAAGGAGGGCTCCCCGAGGACGCTACCGGAGGCCACCCCGTCGCCCTCCCGCGCGAGCGGCCAGCCGGAACAGGCTCACTGACAATCGTCATGCTATAATCGTTCCCCGACGATGAACATTGGTCTGACCTTCAACCTCCAAACCAATCCGGCCGATGAGCGGCAGGCGGAGTTCGACCCGCCCGCCACCATCGAGGCGCTGACCCGCGCCCTCGAAACGCTCGGCCATGCGGTCATTCCGCTCGGCGGCGCCGAGGCGCTGCGGCGCGCACCGCAGCAACTGCGCGAGGTGGAGCTGGTGTTCAACATCGCCGAGGGGGCTGAGGGCCGATGCCGCGAGGCGCAGGCGCCCATCCTGCTCGATCTCTTCGGGGTGCCGTACGTTGGGTCGGACGCGCTGGCCCTGGCCGTCGGCCTGGATAAGGTGATGTGCAAGCGGATCGCCCGCGCTGAGGGCATCGCCACGCCCTCGTGGATCACCGTCGAGCGCCCGTCTGACTTGCCGCGCACGCTCCCCTGCACGTTTCCCGTGATCGTCAAGCCCAGGTGGGAGGGGTCGGGCCGCGGGATCGATGCCGGCGCGGTGGTGAGCGGCCACGCGTCGCTGGAAGCGCGCGCCGCGTGGCTGTTCCAGCGCTGCCCCGAGCCAATGCTGATTGAAGAGTTCGTGCCGGGCGGGGAGCTCACCGTCTGCGTGATCGGCAACGAGCCCCCGATTGCGTACCCGGCGATCCAGCGGCCGCTGGATCCGGCAAGCCGGCTCTCCTGCCACGTGGTGCGGCCGGCACCCGCCCATGTGATCGCTCCCTTGACGCTGGATGAGATGCTGGAGGTGGAGGCGCAGCACTTCGCGCTGACGATGTGCCGGGCGCTGGGGTGCCGCGATGTCGCACGGGTCGATCTGCGCGTCGATGGCCACGGACGCGCACAGTTCCTGGAGATCAACCCGCTGCCGTCCTTCGATCCCGAGGGCAGCCTCGGCCTCCTGGCGGAGTCCCTCGGCCGGACCTACGCCGATCTCATCGGAGACGTGCTGAGCGCGGCCTGCGCTCGATACGGCATCACTCAGGTGGCGCTGAGATGACCCAGTCCGAAGTCTACAAGCACCCACACTACTACGCACTGGGCTACCGCTGGAATACCGACGTCGAGTGCGACTTCATCGAATCGTGCCTGAAGCAGTACGGCCCGCCGGGCGCTTCGAAGCTGCTCGACATCGGGTGCGGCTCCGGCCGGCACCTGCTAGAACTTGCCAAGCGCAACTACCGCATGACCGGGGTCGACCTCTCGCCCGAAATGATCGCCTATGTGGCCGAGGAGGCCAAGCGGGAGCAGCGGTCCGTCACCGTATCGGTTGACGACCTGCGCCGCCTCACCATCACGGGCACGTTCGACGCCGCCTTCTGCTTCATGGACACGTTCCGCTTCCTCCTCACCAACGACGAGATCAAAGCCCACTTCCAGGCGGTGGCGAAGCGGCTGGCCCCCGGCGGGCTCTATCTGCTCGACTTCTGGGTCCCCCGCCAGTGGGACCAGGTGGGCAGTGAGATCCACCAATGGGAACAGACGGCGGACGACACGACCGTCCGGGTGTTCTACCTGCAGCACCCCGAGACGATCGATCCGATCACCCAAACCTTCGAGGACGAGCTGGTCTTCGAGGTGCAGGAGGACGGCCGCACGCAGGAGATCCGCGGCGGGCGCACGCGCACCCGCCTAATCCTCCCCCAGGAGTTCGCCGTCCTGGTGGAGCACTCCGGGGTGTTCGAGCTCCTGGGCACCCACGGCGAGTTCGACCTCGCCACCCCCTTCACCCACGACTCGCTCTCGTGGCGGATGATCAGCGTCCTCAGAAAACGGTAGGGGGGGCTCATGCCTCCCGCCAGCACTCCGCCCGTCGTCTTCGCCACCAACCACAAAGCCCGACGCGACTACGACATCCTCGAGGCGTTCGAGGCCGGCATCGAGCTCAAGGGCACCGAGATCAAGTCGATCCGCCAGCGACGGGCGAGCATCGACGACAGCTTCGCCCGCATTGATGGAGGGGAGCTGTTCCTGTATAATATGCACGTCAGTCCCTACGAGCAGGGCGGGCGCTTCAACGTCGAGCCCACCCGGGCGCGCAAGCTGCTGCTGCACCGGCGGGAGATCGACCGGCTCTCCGGCGTGCTCAGCCAGAAGCGCGTGACGCTCGTGCCGCTGCGGCTCTATCAGCAGCACGGTCTGGTGAAGGTGGAGCTGGCCGTGGGGAAGGGCAAACGGATCTTTGAGAAGCGCGAACGAATCCGCGAGCGCGAGCTGGACCGAGAACTCCAGCAGCGCTTGCGCACCCGGCAGAAACGTTAGGGGTCAGACCCCAGGGTCTGACCCCGAGGTCTGGGGGCGATGAGATTCGATTCGGACCGTTGCGTTGCGGGGGGCATGCCGAGGTGGTCAGGAGGCCTCGTAAAAC
>JACQRE010000107.1 GCA_016206585.1 Candidatus Omnitrophota bacterium
GCATTAACAAGCTGCAAGCTGCAGGCCGCAAGCTCCAGGCTGGTAGCGTGCAGCGTGAGGCTTGCAGCTGGTTCGAGGAGGAGGTATGGCTCAGGTTAAAGAGTACATCGGGAAGGTGAAGCCGGACTGGTGCCCGGGCTGCGGCGACTTCGCGGTCCTGAACGGCATCCAGCGCGCCCTCGCCGATCTGGACATCGCCCCGCACAGCGTGCTGGTGATGTCCGGCATCGGCTGCTCCTCGAACCTCCCCGGCTTCATCAACGCCTACGGCTTCCACGGGCTGCACGGCCGGTCGCTGCCGGTGGCCAGCGGAGCGAAGCTGGGCAACCACGCGCTGACCGTCATCGCGACGGGTGGCGACGGCGACGGCTACGGCATCGGCGTCGGCCACTTCGTGCACAGCTGCCGGCGCAACATCGACATGACGTACGTCGTCATGGACAACCAGGTCTACGGCCTGACGACCGGCCAGGCCTCGCCCACCACGGAAAAGGACATCCGCACCAAGTCGACGCCGGACGGAGTCATCGAGACGGCGCTGAGTCCCGTGGCACTTGCGCTGACGTGCGGGGCCACCTACGTCGCCCGGGGCTTTTCGGGCGACAACCTGCACCTCGCCACCCTCATCAAGGGGGCGATTGAGCACAAAGGGTTCGCGCTCGTCGACATCTTCTCCCCCTGCGTGACCTACAACAAGCACAACACCTACCCGTGGTTTCGCGAGCGGGTCTACAAGCTGGAAGACGAGCGGCACGACACCGCCGACTTCCGGCTCGCGATGGAGAAGGCCTTCGAATGGGGAGCGCGCATCCCCATCGGGCTGTTCTATAAGGTCGAGCGGCCCACCTATGAGGAGCAAGAGCCGGCCCTGCGCAACGGACCGCTCGCCAAGCAGCCGCTGCAGCGCAACGACCTGGCGGCGATCATGGAGGACTTCATTTAAACGCCAGCGACATGCGACATGCGACAAGCGACATGCAACACGTGAAGAATATGCTCTCAAAGTGCTGCTTGTCGCTTGTTGCTTGTCGCTAAGCGGCACGAGTGAGGAGTCGCTCATGGCTGAATTCACACGGGTAGCGAGCAAGGCGGAGATCCCGGTGGGAACGGGGAAGGTGGTCCAGGCGGGCGGCAAGACGCTGGCGGTGTTCAACTGCGAAGGGACGTTCTATGCGGTCGACAACACCTGCAAGCACCGCGGCGGTCCGCTGGGCGACGGCAGCCTCTCCGGCACCACGGTGACCTGTCCCTGGCACGGCTGGGAGTACGACGTGCGCTCCGGCGAGTGCCAGATGGACGCGTCGATTGCGGTCCAGAAGTTCGACGTCCAAGTCCAAGGCGACGACATCCTCGTCGCGGTATAACTGGTTAGCGCGTTGGCGCGTTGACCATGAACACGCACACGCGAGCACGCGCTCACGCGCGAACATGTTGATGGAAAAGAAGTGCGTGGCCTTGATGTCTGGCGGCGTGGACAGCGCGCTTGCCGCGAAGCTGATGCTCGACCAGGGCATCGAGGTGTACGGGCTCTACCTCTCCATGAGCTGGGGCTGCTGCGAGAAGGAGAAGGCCCAGGCCAGCGCGCAGCAGCTGGGCATCCCGCTGATGGTGCTCGGCGTCGGGGACGCCTATCTCGACGTGATCCGCAGCCCGAAGTACGGCTACGGCTCGGGGATGAACCCGTGCGTCGACTGCCGCATCTACATGTTCCGCATCGCCAAGCGCTACATGGAGGAGGTTGGGGCGGGCTTCATCGTGACCGGCGAAGTGCTCGGCCAGCGGCCGATGTCCCAGCGGCGCCAGCCGCTGGAGACCATCGAAGCGGACAGCGGGCTGGAGGGGCTCTTGCTGCGCCCGCTCTCCGCCCAGCGCCTGGAGCCGACGCTGCCGGAGCGTCTCGGCGTCGTGGACCGCGCCCGCCTCTTGGGCTTGGAGGGGCGCGGCCGCCACGAGCAGATCGCCCGGGCGCGGACCGAGGGCATCACCGGCTACTCGACGCCGGCCGGGGGCTGCCTGCTGACCGACGGCCACTTCGCGGCGAAGACGAAGGACCTCTTCGCGCATGTCGAGCGCCCGACGACGAAGGACATGGAGCTGCTGACCCTCGGGCGGCATTTCCGCACCCGCGGCGGCACCAAGATCATCCTGGGCCGCAACGAGCTGGAGAACCTCATGCTCGAAGGGCACGCCCAGGACGGGTATACTTGTCTCAGGCCGAAGTTCGCGGCCCCGTCGGCGCTGATCGCCGGCACGTGGACGGAGGACGCCCGCGGGCTGGCGGTGTCGCTGATCGTGCAGCACACCAAACCCGAGAAGCTGCCGGCGGCCACCCTGGAGTTCTGGGTCACCCCACCACCTGTCGCAG
This sequence comes from Candidatus Omnitrophota bacterium, assembly GCA_016206585.1. Taxonomy (GTDB): domain Bacteria; phylum Omnitrophota; class Gorgyraeia; order Aquiviventales; family Aquiviventaceae; genus JACQRE01. Next base: position 2,366 of record JACQRE010000107.1, read on the forward strand.
CCGCCAACGGTGGCGCTGCGACGGACGCCGCAGGGCCTTCGGGCCAGCGGACAGGTGGTGGGGTCAACGGTTCGCCGTGGTCGGTCGATCGCGCGGCGGTGCGGATGGCCGCCGATGGGGCGGTCACGGATGTCACGCAGCCGGCTGAAGCGCCTGTGAGCACCTGAATGGTCGATTACGTGTTTCGCGTCGGGGGAGAGGGCGGGGAAGGGGTCATCAGCACCGGGGAGATGCTCACGCTGGACCTCGCCCGCTCGGGCTTCGAGATCTACACATTCCGGACGTATCCCGCGGAGATCAAGGGGGGCCACGCCAACTACCAGATCCGGGCTTCCGGGCAGCTGCTGCTCTCGCAGGGGGACGCCGTCGACGTGCTGCTGGCCTTCAACCAGGAAGCCTACGACAAGCACGCCAAGGACATCCGGCCGGGCGGCGTGCTCGTCTATGATTCGGACAGCTACATCCCACCACCTGTCGCAGCCGCCAACGGCGGCGCTGCGGCGCAAGCCGCAGGCCCTTCGGGCCAGCGGACAGGTGGTGGGAACATCCCCGCGCTGGTCAACTCCACCGTGCTCTACGGGGTTCCCCTGACGTCGCTTGCGACGGAGCAGGTCGGCGTCAAACTGACGAAGAACATCATCGCGCTCGGCTTCGTCGCCGAGCTGTGCGACATCCCCCGCGAGACCTTCGAGGCGCTGCTGCGGGAGAAGTTCGGCCGCAAGGGCGAGACGGTGGTGCAGAAGAACCTGCAGGCGCTGCACATCGGCATGGACTACGTGAAGCAGGTCGCGCGCAAGGACTCGATCAAGCTGGGTGCCGGCCCGCGCAAGACCAAGGAGCTGATCCTCTCCGGCAACGAAGCGCTCGCGCTGGGAGCCATTGCGGCGGGGTGCCGGTTCTACGCCGGCTATCCGATCACGCCGGCGACCGACATCATGGAGTTCCTCGCGAAGGAGCTGCCGAAAATCGGGGGGTTCGTCGTCCAGACCGAGGATGAGATCGCCGCACTGGGCGCGGTGCTGGGCGCCTCCTTCACCGGCAAGAAGGCGATGACGGCGACCTCGGGTCCCGGCTTCTCGCTGATGACGGAGATGATGGGGCTGGCGGTGGCGGCCGAGATTCCCGCCGTCGTCGTCGACGTGCAGCGGGTGGGGCCGTCGACCGGCATGCCCACGAAGACGGAGCAGGGCGATTTTTACCTCGCCTGCTATGGCGGGCACGGCAACTGCCCCCGCGTCGTCATGGCGCTGACCAGCGTGGAGGACTGCTTCTACGGCATCATGCGGGCGTTCAACCTCGCCGAGCAGTTCCAGATGCCGGTCGTGGTGCTCTCCGACCAGTACCTCGGCCACCGCAAGGCCACGGTGCCGGTCTTCGAGATCGCCAAAGTGCCCGTCGTGAACCGGCGCACGCCGACCGCCCAGGAGCTGGTGGGCTACAAGCGCTACCGCTTCACGCCGGACAGCATCTCGCCGATGGCGATGCCGGGCATGGAGGGCGGCGGCTACATCGCCGAGGGGTTGGAGCACGATGAGGGGGGGTATCCGGCGGCCTCGAACCATGAGATGCACCTGCGCTCGACGAAGAAGCGCTACGCGAAGTGGGCGGCGGTCGAGCCGGTCGCCAACGAGCTCGTGCGGATCTACGGCGAGCCCCACCCAGAGATCGGGATCATCGGCTGGGGCTCCAGCGAGGGCGTGATCCGCGAGGCGGTGCAGCTCGCACAGGCCAAGGGCTACTCGGTCGGCGCGCTCCACCCCAAGATCCTCTACCCGGCCCCCTTGGCCAAGCTCAAGGAGTTCATTGACGGGACGAAGGCGGTCATCGTCGCGGAGGTGAACTACACCGGCCAGTTCGCGACCGCGCTCCGCAAGCGGTTCGCCTACGACTTCATCCAGCTGAACAAGTGCGTGGGGCTGCCGTTCACCCCCAAGGAAATTGTCGACAAAATCGAGGAGGTCGCCGCGCATGTCCGAAGCGGGCACCGAGATCTTGCCGCAAAGCTATAAGACCGACGAGCACCCGATCTGGTGCCCCGGCTGCGGGGACTTCGGGGTGCTGGCGTCGCTGTACAACTCGCTCGCCGGGCTGCGGATCGACCCCAAGAACCTGGTCGTGGTGTCCGGCATCGGCTGCTCGGGCCGGACGCCCGGCTTCGTCAAGTCCTACGGCTTCCACTCGGTGCACGGGCGGGTGCTGCCGGTCGCGCTCGGCGTGAAGCTGGCCAACCCGTCGCTGACCGTGATCGGCGTCGGCGGGGACGGCGACGGCTTCGCGATCGGCGGCGGCCACCTGCCGCACGCTGCGCGCCGCAATCCGGACATCACCTACATCGTCATGGACAACGCGACGTACGGCTTGACGAAGGGACAGTACTCGCCGACCTCGCCGGTCGGCTTCCAGGCCGGCTCGACGCCGTACGGCAACATCGAGCAGCCACTCAACCCCTTGGCGATGGTGATCGCCTATGGGGCGACCTTCGTGGGGCAGGGCTACTCCGGCAAGCCCAAAGAGCTGACGGACCTCATCACCCAGGCGATGGAGCACAAGGGGTTCTCGTTCGTGGACGTCATCAGCCCCTGCATCACCTTCTACAACACGTACAAGGTGATCCCGCCTCGGCTGGCCGAGGTGCCCAAAGACCACGATACGGCCAGCCGGGCCAAGGCCTTTGAGCTGGCCCTGCAGACCGACCACCTGCGCCTCGGCCTCTACTACCGCGAGTCCAGGCCGACGTTTGAACAGGGCGTCGCCGAGGTCATCAAGAAGGCCCAGGCCTCCAGCCCTCCGAAGCTCGAATCCATCTTCGCCGAGTTTTCTTAGAGCGCTCATCCCCCGCATGGCCACGCGTGTCGAGCGCGACTCCCTGGGGACGAAACGCGTCCCCGCCTCCGCCTACTACGGCATCCAAACCCTCCGCGCCGTCGAGAACTTCCCCATCAGCGGGCTGCGGCTCCAGCCGGAGATGGTGCGCGCCTACGCGCTCATCAAGAAGGCGGCCGCTGGCGCCAACGCGGCCCTCGGCGCGCTGCCGCGCCGCCATGCCGCGGCCATCGGCCGGGCGTGCGATGAGATCCTGCGCGGCCGGTTCGACGGCCAGTTCGTGGTCGACGCGTACCAGGCGGGCGCCGGGACCTCGTTCCACATGAACGTGAACGAGGTCGTGGCCAACCGCGCCAACGAGCTGCTGGGTGCTCGGCGGGGCAGCTACAAGATCCTGCGCCCGAATGACCACGTCAACATGGCGCAGTCGACGAACGACACCTTCCCGACGGCGATCCGGCTGGCCGCGCTGCTGGCACTGCCGCCGCTGGTGGACGCCATGCAGGAGCTGGAGGCCGCGTGCCGGGGCAAGGCGCGGCAGTTCGCGAACGTGGTCAAAGCCGGCCGCACCCACCTGCAGGACGCGGTGCCGGTGCGGCTGGGCCGCGAGTTCGGCGCCTACGCGCTGGCGATCCGCAAGGCGAGGGCCTCCGTGCAGGAGACCGCCAAGGCGCTGGGCGAGCTGAACCTGGGCGGGACGGCCGTGGGCACCGGCATGAACGCGCATCCTGGCTACCGGGGGCTGGCCATCCGCGCGCTGCGTGCGTGGACGCGCCTGCCGCTGCGGCCGGCGCAGGATCTGATGGAGCGCACGCAGAGCCTCGGCGATTTCGCCCGGCTCTCCGGAGCCCTGCGCGTCTACGCCCTCGAGTTGATTCGCATCGCGAATGACCTGCGGCTGCTGAGCTCCGGCCCCAACACCGGGTTCGGCGAGATCGATCTGCCGGCGATCCAACCCGGCTCCTCGATCATGCCCGGGAAGGTCAACCCCGTCGTGGCGGAGATGGTGGACATGGTGGGGTTCCAGGTGTTGGGCCATGATGTCACCGTGGCATCCGCCGCGCAGGCCGGGCAGCTGGAGCTCAACGTCATGATGCCGGTCGTCGCCTACAACCTCCTCCAGGCGATGCGCCTGCTCACCAACGCCAGCCGGGTGTTCGCGCACCGGTGCATCCGGGGCATCGTGGCCCGCCGCGAGCGCTGCGAGGCCTTCGCGCATCGCAGCCTGGCGCTGGCGACGGCGCTCAACCCCCACATCGGCTACCTCAACGCGGCCATGATCGCCAAGGAGTCGCTGAAGACCGGCAAGTCCATCCAGGCATTGGTCGTGGAGCACCGCCTGATGGACGCCAGGGCGGCGAAGCGGCTCCTCGACCCGCACCGCCTCAGCCGCAGCGTGTAAGTGCCTTCCGGCGCTTGTCTCTTCTCTCCCAACATGTTACAATTTTTTGCTCTGCGGGTGTAGCTCAGTGGTAGAGCGTCACGTTGCCAACGTGAAAGTCGTGGGTTCAAATCCCATCACCCGCTCCAACTGTTCAGCGTAACAATTCCTTCGTGTGACGTTTAACGTGGAACGTTTAACGTGAAAGCCAGACGGCATCGCTGCGCTTGCACGTTCCACGTTAAACGTTACGCGTTACACGACATTAGGTTTTCCGGCACTCTCGGGCCGCTAGCTCAATTGGTAGAGCAGGGGACTCTTAATCCCAAGGTTGATGGTTCGAAGCCATCGCGGCCCAGTTCTTCGCTCCGCGGGCGAGTGGCGGAACTGGCAGACGCGCAGGCCTTAGGAGCCTGTCCCGAAAGGGGTAGAGGTTCAAACCCTCTCTCGCCCATCGCATCAGCGGTGCCATTCATTTCGGCCATCACCCGACGCGCCCGTAGCTCACTTGGATAGAGCGCTTGGCTTCGA
>JACQRE010000108.1 GCA_016206585.1 Candidatus Omnitrophota bacterium
GCCAACGCCCTCGCCAAGCCCAAAGCGCTGTTCGGTGCCGCCCGGGCCGTGCCCGCCGGCGGCTCGCTCACGGTGATCGCCACCGCCCTGGTCGAGACCGAAAGCAAGATGGATGACGTCATTTTCGAGGAGTTCAAGGGGACCGGCAACATGGAGTTGACGCTCGACCGGAACCTCTTCCAGCGGCGGATCTACCCGGCGATCGACATCCGGCGCTCGAACACCCGCCGCGAGGAGCTCCTCGTGGTCAACGATGAGTTGCAGAAGATTTGGGTTTTGCGTAAAGTATTGCACGAGATGGACCAGGTGCAGGCGATGGAGCTGCTGATCGACCGGCTCTCCAAGGCGAAATCGAACCAGGAGTTCTTGGCCACCATGGCCAAGAAATCGTGACGCACAGGGGGGTTGTGATGAAAGACGGGATCCACCCGCAATACCAAGAGTGCACGATCACCTGCACGTGCGGGGCGGTCTACCACACCCGCTCCACCCGCAAGGCGCTGCACGTCGAGATCTGCGCGAGCTGCCACCCGTTCTTCACCGGCCAGCAGAAGCTCATCGACACCGCGGGCCGCGTGGAAAAGTTCAAGCGGAAGTATAAGAGTTCCTCCCAACAATGACCCTCCGTGGAACGTGTAACGTTTAACGTTACACGTTTCACGTTACACGCCGTCTGTTCTTCTCTATGCAGGTGCCGCACGATCAGCTGCTCGCCCAGCTCGCTCAGCTGGACCAGCGCTATACGGAGCTGGAGCATCAGGTCGCCGCCCAGGCCGGCAGCCGCGCCGACCCCCAGGCCTACCAGCAGCTCGCGAAGGAGCTCTCCGACCTGCGCGACCTCATGATGACCTACCGCACCTATCTGCGCATCGAGCGCGAGGCCGCTGAGGCGGACGCGCTGTTCCACGCGCGGGGCGATCTGGAGGTGCGCGAGATGGCCAAAGAGGAGGCGCTCGCCCTGCGCGCGCAGCAGGCCGACCTGCTGATGCAGCTGGAGCGCGCGTGGCTGGACCGCCACCAGGCGCCGGAGCGGCCGCTCATCATTGAGATCCGGGCGGGGACCGGCGGGCTGGAAGCCAGCTTTTTCGTCTTAGACCTCTACCGGATGTACACGAAGTACGCGGCGAAGTGCCAACTCACCATTGAACTGATGCACGCCCAGCGCAGCGAGGCCGGCGGCCTCAAGGAAATCGCGTTCGCGGTCAAGGGTCCGGGTGCGTGGCCGCGCTTCAAGCATGAGAGCGGGGTCCACCGCGTGCAGCGCGTCCCGACGACGGAAGCCCAGGGGCGCATCCACACCTCGACCGTGACCGTGGCGGTCCTGCCGGAGCCTGAAGAGGTCGAGCTGCCGGCGATTCCAGCGAAAGATCTCCAGATCGACGTCTACCGCGCCTCGGGTCCCGGCGGGCAGGGGGTCAACACCACCGACTCGGCGGTGCGGATCCGCCACCTGCCGACCGGGTTGATGGTCACGTGCCAGGATGAGCGCAGCCAGCTGCGCAATAAGGAGAAAGCGCTGCGCGTCCTGCGCGCGCGGCTGCTGGACCAGATCCAGCACGAGCAGCGGACCCAGATCGCCTCAGACCGGAAACGCCAGGTCGGCACCGGAGAGCGCAGCGAAAAGATCCGCACCTATAATTTTCCCGACCGGCGGGTGACCGACCACCGCATCGGACTGACCCTGCACCAGTTCGACGCCATCATGGACGGCGAGCTGCAGGAGCTGGTGAACGCCCTCCTCGCCGCCGAGCGCACGGTGGGATGATGGCAGCTCTGGAGCCGCTCGCCGCCCACCAGTTGATTCGCGAAGGCAGCCAGCACCTTCAGGATGTGGCTGGCATGGAGCGGGCAAGGGGTGAAGCGGAATGGCTGTTGGCCTCGCTGCTGCGCGTAACACCGCTGGAGGTCTACCTTGACGAGGCCTGCGTGGCGCCGGCAATTGCGGAGCAATTTTTCGCATGGATCGAGCGGCGGACGCAGGGCGTTCCCCTCCAATACCTGACGGGAGAGGCGGAGTTTTTCGGGCGGACGTTCGAGGTTAAGCCGTGGGTGTTCATCCCCAGGCCGGAGACCGAAGCGGTGGTGGAGCAGGCGCTGACGGCGCTGCGAGCCCGCCAGGCGAAGGCCGGTCGGCCGCTGCGCCTCCTGGATCTGGGGACCGGCAGCGGCTGCATCGCCGTCACACTCGCCGGGGCACTTCCGGCTTGTCTTGTCGTTGGGATTGAGGTATCATGGACCACGTTATCGGTGGCGCGGCGCAACGTCCGGCGCCACGGTCTTGACGGCCGGATCCGGCTGGTGCAGGGCCGCTGGCTTGAGCCGATTCGCGGGCGGGTGGACGCAGTGGTGTCCAACCCGCCCTATGTGCCGACAGGGCAGATCGACCGGCTTCCGCCGGATGTCCGGCAGGAGCCTCGCCTGAGCCTTGACGGCGGGCGCGACGGGCTGCGCGACCTGGAGCACCTGCTGGCCGCGTCCCCTCGCGCGTTGCTGCCCGGCGGCCTCCTGGTCATGGAGTGCGGGGAGGAGCAGGTCGAGCCGCTCCGCCGACAGGCGGTCGGTGCATCCTGGGTGTCGACGGTCACCCCGTTGCGCGATCTCGCCGGACGGCCCCGCGGCATCCTCGCGGTCGCCGGCGAGCGTGTGGGACACGAACCCTCTTGAGTGTTCGGTGGCGGACAGGCTGGTGATCAGCAAGAGCGGTCCCCTGCGGGGGACCGTCACTGTCCACGGGGCGAAGAACGCCGTGCTGCCGATCATGGCAGCCTGCCTGCTCGCCGAAGAGCCGTCGATCATTGACAACGTGCCCCACGTGGCCGACGTGATCTCGATGATCGAGATCCTGCGTCGGCTCGGCGTCCAGGTGGCCTTCACGGGCGACCGGCTGGTCGTGACGCCAGGCCGCTACGACGGCACGGTCGCACCGTACGACCTGGTCAGCCGCATGCGCGCCTCGATCTGCGTGCTGGGCCCGCTCCTGGCCCGGCACGGCAAGGCGCAGGTGTCCATGCCCGGCGGCTGCGTGATCGGGCCGCGTCCAATTGATTTACACTTGAAAGGGCTGCAGGCACTGGGGGCGTTGTTCACGATCGAGCACGGCTACATCGTGGGCACGGCGAAAGCGCTGAAGGGGGCGAGGCTCCATCTCAGCGGCGCGTTCGGCTCCTCGGTCCTCGCGACCGGCAACGTCATGATGGCGGCGACGCTCACGAAGGGGACCACGATCATCGAGCACGCCGCCTGCGAGCCCGAAGTCATCGATCTCGCCAACTTTTTGAAGGCGATGGGCGCGCGCGTCGAGGGGCACGGCGGGCCGGTCATCCGGGTGGAGGGGGTGGCCCGGCTGCACGGCGTCCACTACCGGATCATCCCGGACCGGATCGAGGCGGGGACCCTGATGATCGCCGCGGCGATCTCGGGCGGGGACGTCACGGTCAATGACGCGCGTCCGGATCATCTGGGTGCCGTGATCGACAAGCTCTGCGAGGCGAACGTCACCATCGAGAAGCAGAACGGCTCGATCCGGCTGCGGGCGAGCAAGCCCGTGCAAGCGGTCGACGTGACGACGCTGCCCTTTCCGGGATTTCCCACCGATGTGCAGGCGCAGATGATGGCGCTCATGGCGGTTTCGCGCGGTGTTAGCGTCCTCACGGAGAAAGTCTATCCTGAGCGGTTCATGCACATCTCCGAGCTGAACCGGATGGGAGCCTCGATCGCGCGGGAGGGCTCCAGCGCCATCGTCAAGGGGGTGGAGCGGCTGTCGGGCGCTCCGGTCACCGGCTCGGATCTGCGCGCCTCCGCGGCCTTGGTGCTGGCGGGCATGACGGCCGACAACCATACAGAACTGAGCGGGCTGGAGCATTTGGACCGCGGGTATCAAAATTTGGAAGCGCAATTGCGGCAGCTGGGCGCCAACATCCGGCGCCTCAGCCAGGCCGAGACGTAACCGCACAGGAGTGGACATGGTGATCATCCGGTTGCAGCGACGGGGCACGAAGAAGACGCCAGACCACCGGATCGTGGTGGCGGACAAGGCGCATTCGCAGGCGGGGCGCGTCCTCGAGACGCTGGGCTACTACAACCCGGCATACGAGCCGCCGAAGTTGACGCTGAACGAGTCGCGCCTGACGTATTGGGTGTCGACCGGCGCGCAAATCTCCCCGGCCGTCACCAGTCTCGTCAAGCGGATCAAGAAAACCGCGGCCACCACGCGAGCGTAGTGCGGAATACGGAATACTGAGCAGATGTTAATTGACGTGATTACGATCTTCCCGGAAATGTTTCCGCCGGTGCTGGGCGCCTCGATTCTCGGGCGCGCCCAGGCGAGCGGCCGGCTGCGCATCCAGACGCACTATCTCCGCGACTACACGCACGACCGGCACCGCAGCGTGGACGACCGCCCGTACGGCGGCGGGCCCGGCATGGTGATGCGGGTCGAGCCGATCTTCGAGGCGGTGGAAGCCATCAAGCGGAAGTGCGGCCACACCGGTGTCAGGCACCCCGCCTGCGGCGGGGAGCCAGACACCGTATGCCAGATGATTCTGATGAGCCCGCAGGGGGAGCGGCTCTCCTCGCCGGCGGCACAGCAGCTCTCCGCGGCGAAGCACCTGATCCTCATCTGCGGCCGCTACGAGGGGGTCGATGAGCGGGTGCGTGCGGGCCTGGTCGACCGGTCGATCTCGATCGGCGACTACGTGCTGACCGGCGGCGAGCTGCCGGCCATGGTGCTCATCGACTGCGTGGCGCGATTTCTCCCCGAGGTGATCGGGCACGAGCAGGCGACGGAGGAGGAGTCGTTCGCCGCCGGGCTCCTGGAATACCCCCAGTACACCCGGCCGCCCGTCTTCCGGGACATGGCGGTGCCGGAGGTGCTGTTGTCGGGGGATCATGGGCAGGTCGCGGAGTGGCGCAAGCAGCAGGCGGTCGCGCGCACGATGGCGGTGCGGCCCGATCTGTTGAAAAGCCGCACCACAGAAACACAGAATGACCACAGAGACACAGAGAACAGATCAAAAGGAGTCACGTGATGGACTGGTTGAAGTTAGTGCATGGCAGCGGGACTCCGAAGCCGCCGGCGGAGTTCAAGGTGGGTGATGAGATCCGGGTGTGGTACCGCATCATGGAGCAGGGCAAGGAGCGCCTCGGGCAGTTCGAGGGCATCGTGATCCGCTATCGCGGCTCCGGCCACGCCAAGACGTTCACCGTCAGGCGCGTCACCTATGGAGAGGGCGTGGAGCGCGTGTTTCCACTCGACGCGAAAGCCATCTCCCGCATCGAGCTGCTCCGGCAGGGCAAGGTCAAGCGCAGCCGGCTCTACTACCTGCGCACCGTGATCGGCAAGACCCGCATCGAGGCGGCGGGGGATTCATCCGCCGAGAAGGGCGCTGTTGAGAAAGCTGAAGGCGATCTCCCCGTCGCCGGGGCTGCTCCTCGCGCCTGAGCGAGCGGCGCATGCCGACGGGTTCCGCCGCATCGGCGGAATCGACGAAGCCGGGCGCGGTCCATGGGCCGGCCCGGTGGTTGCGGCTGCGGTGATCCTACGCTCCAGGCCGCAGGGGGTCCGCATCGACGACTCCAAGCGGCTGACGGCACGGCAGCGGGAGCGCGCGTATGCGGTGATCCTGCGCTGCGCCGACGTCGGCATCGGGCTGGCGTCGCCCGAAGAGATCGACCACCTGAACATCCTGCAAGCCACGCTCATGGCCATGCGCCGCGCCATCCTCGATCTGCCCGCGCCACCTGACGTGTTGCTCATCGATGGCACGATCGCTCCGGCGGTGCCCATCCCATGCCGGCCCATCGCCCACGGCGACCGGCTCAGCGAGGTGATCGGCTGCGCGTCGATCGTGGCCAAAGTGGTCCGGGACCGCTTGATGCATTTCTATCACGACCTCCTGCCGCAGTACGCGTTCGACCAGCATAAAGGGTACGGGACTCCCCTGCACACCGAACGGCTCCGCCAGTTCGGCCCCTCACTGCTCCATCGCCTGACGTTTGAGCCGGTGCGCCGCTCAGCGGCCCCCGGCATGGAGCCCGCCGATGTCCTCGCTCACGAACCGGTGGCCCTGGCCCGCGCGTAAGAGCCCGCCGGCGCGGCAGCAGTTGGGCGCGCACGCCGAAGCGCTGGCCCAGCGGTTCCTCTGCCTCCACGGCTACACCATCGAAGCGACGAATGTCCGGTTTCCGGTGGGGGAGCTGGACGTGGTGGCCTGGGACGGCCAGACGCTGTGTTTCGTGGAAGTGCGATCCGCCTCCTCCGACGCGTGGGGCGGGCCGCTGGCCTCGATCACCGACCGGAAGCGCCAGCGCCTGATCCGGGCCGCCCGCTGGTACCTCAAGCGCCTCAACGCCCTCCCCGAAGAGATCCGCTTCGACGTCGTGGCCGTTGACTGGAGCGGCCCCGACGCACCCCACCTCGAACTCGTCCGCTCCGCCTTTGAAGTGGATTAAATACAGCTCCCCGTCGCCGGTCCTGGACGGGGGGCTATCACGCGCCCGCGGGAACCAACCCCAGTTGAATGTGTGAAAAAATTCACATATAATGAGTTCTTCCGCAGTCATTCATCCGATGTATCCCAGCGAGGTTGACGGTGCAGGGGTCGGTCGAGCAGTTTCTCAACCAGGTGGCCCGCCGGGGCTCCTGGATCGGTGGGGGCAGCGTCGCCGCGCTCAGCGCCGCCCTGTCGGCGGCTTTGCTTGAAAAACTCGTCCACCAGCCCGCCGCCGTCCGCCGCCTGTACCGCATCCGCCGCGACTGCCTCAGCCTCGTCCAGCAGGATGCCGACACCTTCGCCCGCGTCATCCGGGCTACCCGCACCAAGGACCGGCAGGCGTTTCGCCGGTCGCTGAAAACCGCCATCGAGGTGCCGTGCCGCGTCTTCGCGCACGCCCAGGCGCTCCACGCGGCGTGCCGCCGGGCCACGCGGTCCATCAACGCGAGGTTCCATTCCGACCTGCAGTGCGCCGGCGCGCTGGCTGACGCGGCCGGTGCGGCCTCCTGCGCGTTCATTGAGACGAACCTGGCCTGGCTGGGCGACCGGATGTATACCCGGTCGATCCGCGGGCGGCTGCGGTCGATGAGGCGCACCCATGCGCGGTGACGTGTCGGCGAAATCCGCAGGCACCCGGGCCGTGATCCTGGACGGGAAGGCGATCGCCGGCCGGCTGGCGCAGGAGATCTCCCGCGACATCGCCGCACTGCGCTCCACGCCGATGCTGGCGATCCTCTCCTTTGCGACGCCCGCCTCGGAGGTGTACCGGAAGGCGCAGCGCGAGCAGGCGCAGGCGCTCGGGATTCAGACCCGCGAGCACGCCTGTCCGATGTCTGCGACGCAGGCCGATGTGGAGCGGATCATCCAGGGGTGGAACGCGGATGCCGCCATCCACGGGATGTTTGTGCATCAGCCGATGCCGCCCGGGGTGGATCCGCAGCGCATCTCGGCGGCCATCGATCCGCGCAAGGACATTGAGGGCATCCATCCGCAGAATTCGGCCCGCCGCTTCTTCGCCAAAGCCCGCATCGGGTCGTGCACCGCGCTGGCGGTGATGCGACTGATCGAGGAGACCGGTGCGGCGTTGGAGGGGAAAGACGCGGTGGTCGTCGGCCACAGCGAGATTGTCGGGCGTCCAGTCAGCATGCTGCTGCTCGATAAGCTCGCGACCACGACCGTGTGCCACGTCGGGACGGACAAGGCGGGCCGGCTGGAGGAGCACGTCCGCCGCGCCGACATCCTGGTGGTGGCGGCCGGCCGGCCGCAGCTCATCAAGGGGGCGTGGATCAAGCCGGGGGCGATCGTCATCGACGTGGGCATCAACGTGGTCGGCGGGCGCGTGGTCGGCGACGTGGAGTTCGAGGCGGCGAAGACGCGTGCGGGCTTCATCACCCCGGTGCCGGGCGGGGTGGGGCCGGTGACCGTCATGATGGTCATGAAGAACACCGTGGAAGCGTTCAAATTGCAGCAGGTGGTGGGATGAGCCTCGCGGCATCGCAGCGATTTCAGGCCAAGCTGAGGAAGAAGCCGTTCCTGGTGACCATGGAGGTGAACCCCCCCAAGGGGACGGACCTCTCCGAGATCCTCCGCGCGGTCTTTGCGGTGAAGGGGCTGGTGGATGCGATCAACGTGACCGACGGCTCCGGGGCCATCATGCGCGCCTGCTCACTGGCCGTCGCGAAGGGGGTGCTGGATGCCGGGGTTGATCCCATCCTCCAGATGACGTGCCGCGACCGCAACCGGCTTGCCCTGCAGGCCGACTTGTTGGGGGCGGCGATCCTCGGCATCCGCAACGTGCTGCTGCTGACCGGCGACGATCCCAAGGCGGGCGACCATCCGGACGCCAAGCCGGTCTTCGACATCAACTCGGCCGCGCTCATGCAGGTCACCAGAGGGCTGACCCAGGGCCGCGACATGGCCGGCAAAGAGCTTGCCGGAACGCCAACGTTCTGCATTGGGGCGGCGGCCGATCCCGGCGCCAAGGACCTCGAGGTCGAGACGCAGAAGCTGAAGGCGAAGATCGACGGGGGGGCCGAATTCTTCCAGACGCAGGCGGTCTTCGATCCGGCCAAGCTGGGTGCCTTCATGCAGCGGGCCAAGCCGTTCAACAGGCCGGTGCTCGCCGGCATCCTCCTGGTCAAGTCGGCGAAGATGGCGCGCTACATGAACGAGCACGTGTGGGGCATCCACGTGCCGGATGCGATCATCGAGCGGTTCGAGCGCGCGGCGGATAAGCGCGCCGAATGCCTCGCGGTGACGGTGGAGCTCATCCGCGCGGTGCGCGAGACGTCCGACGGCATCCACCTCTACGCGCTGGGCTGGGAAGACCTCGTGCCGGACATCCTGAAGCAGGCGCACCTCGAACCGGTGAAATCGTGACCATGGAAAAAACGGCCCTGCACGAGCGGCACCGCCTGCTCAACGCCAAGATGACCGACTTCCACGGCTGGGACATGCCGCTCTACTACACCAGCATCCTCGAGGAGCACAAGGCGGTCCGCCAGGCGCTGGGGCTGTTTGACATTTCGCACATGGGGCAGGTGCTGGTCACGGGGCCGGATGCGGCGGCGACGCTCAACCACCTCATGGTGAGCGATCTCAGCCAGGTCGGGGAAGGCCGGGCGTGCTACACGCTGATGCTGAACCAGGCGGGAGGCATCCTCGACGACCTGATCATGTACCGGCTCGGCGGGGAGCACTTCCTGATCATCGTCAACTGCGCCAACCGGACCAGCGACGTCGAGTGGCTGCAGGCCCACCGCCAGGGCCAGACCACCATCACCGACATCAGCCGGGGACGCGCCATCCTGGCGGTGCAGGGGCCGCTGGCGTGCCGCGTGCTGGAGCATGTGCTGGATGCGCGGGTAACCAGCCTGGGGCGCTTCGGCATCGCGCCGATCCGCACGATGGGCCCGGATGCCTGCATCGCGCGGACCGGCTACACGGGCGGCGACGGCTTCGAGCTGTTCCTGCCCGACCACCACGCGCAGCGGGTGTGGGACCTCGTGTTGAGCGAGGCCAAGCCGCTGGGCGCGCAGCCGGTGGGGCTGGGGGCCCGGGACACGCTGCGCGTCGAAGCCGGGCTGCGGCTCTACGGCACCGACATGGACACCCACACCACCCCGCAGGAAGTCGGACTTGACTGGACGGTGGCCATCAACAAGCCGGGCTTCATCGGCAAAGACGTGCTCGTGCAGCAGAAGCAGGACGGTGTCTCGCGCACATTTATCGGCTTTGAGCTGTCGCAGGGGCCGGTGCCGCGGCAGGGTCTGGAGCTGCAGGCGGCGGGCCGGAAGGCGGGCGTGGTGACGAGCGGGACGTTCAGCCCGATCCTCAACAAGCCGCTCGGCATGGGCTATGTCGAGCCGCCCTTGGCGAAGCCCGGCACCGAGCTGACGCTGTCGGTGCGCAGCCAGCGGCACACCGCCACGGTCGTGAAGCTGCCGTTCTGGAAAGGCGAGACGAAGCAGCCGGCGCTGACGACGCCGACGCCGGCGACAGAGCGCCTTCCATGATCTCCCGCGGCCGCGCTGGGCCAATCTGCGAGGCCCGCAAGGCGCGAGGAGCGTGGCGTACTCCCTGGTGTACGCGAGCGACTAGCAACGCAGCGAGCCGACGCAGATTGGCCCAGCCTAGAGTCTCATATATGGTTGCGGCGGCCGGGCCCGCGGCCGTCGTTGCTCCTCCTTGGCGTAGTACTGCGACTACGCCAGCGTCGTCGTGCCTTGGCCGCGGAGGCCCGGGCGCTCGCAACGCGGCTCGCGCGAGATCACGGAAGGCGCTCGCAACACTGGAGCAGCTCCCGTAATGGACATTCCATCCGATTTGTTCTATACGAAGACGCACGAGTGGGCCCGCCGGGACGGGAAGGAGATCGTGGTGGGGATCACGGCGCACGCGCAGGAGGAGCTGCGGGACGTGGTATTCCTCGAGCTGCCGAAGATCGGCCGGACCGTGAAACAGCGCGAGCCGGCGGCGGTGATCGAGTCGGTCAAGGCGGCCTTCGACATCTACGCGCCGGTCTCCGGCACGATCAGCCGGGTCAACGATGCCGCGGTCAAGGCGCCCCAACTCATCAACCAGGACTGCTATGGTCAGGGCTGGTTGTTTGTGATCACCCCGGCGTCAGCGGAAGAGCTGACCAGCCTGATGCCGGCGGACGCGTACTCCAAGCTGATCCAACAGGACTCCGCCCACTAGGCGAAGCGTACAGGGGCATCATCCCGATGGACTACGCGCCCAATACCGATGAGCAGCTGAAAGAGATGCTACGGACGATCGGGGTGAGCTCGTTCGAGGAGCTCATCAGCACGGTGCCGCCGCAGCTCCACCAGCGAACCCTCGAGGTGCCTTCCGGGCTGGCTGAGGCCCAGGTCGTGGAGCTGTGCGAGCAGCTCGCTTCCCGCAACCAGTCGCTGAAGCAGGTCACCTCATTCCTGGGCGCTGGCGCGTACCACCATCTGATTCCCACGGTGGTGGACGCGGTCGCCGCCCGCGGCGAGTGGCTCACTCCGTATACGCCGTATCAGGCGGAGGCGAGCCAGGGGACGCTGCAGGCGATCTACGAGTTTCAGACGATGATCTGCGAGCTGCTGCAGATGGACGTGGCCAACGCCTCGCTCTACGACGGGGCCTCGGGCGTGGCCGAGGCGGTGCTGCTCGCCCTGCGCGCCACGCAGCGCCCGCGGATCCTGGTCTCTGAGGCGGTCCATCCGCACGCCCGCCAGGTGCTGGCGACGTACCTCATCGGCTCGCCGGCCACCCTCCAGCTCATCTCGACGGTCAACGGCGTGACGGATTTGGAATCGCTCGGCAAGGCGATGCGGGACGACGTGGCGTGCGTCGTCCTGCAGCAGCCGAACGTGTTCGGCTGCCTGGAGCCCATGGCCCAGGCCGGCGAGGTGACCCACCGCTCCGGAGGGCTGTTCGTGGCGTCGGTCTATCCGGTCAGCCTGGGGCTGCTGCAGCCGCCGGGCGCTTACGGCGCGGACATCGCCGTGGCCGAAGGACGATGCCTCGGCAGCCCCGTCGCCTATGGCGGACCGGGTCTGGGGCTGTTTACGACGACGTCGGCGCTCCTGCGGCGGATCCCGGGACGGCTGGCCGGGTGCACCGTGGATCAGGTGGGGCGGCGCGGGTTTACCCTGACGCTGCAGACGCGCGAGCAGCACATCCGCCGCGAGAAGGCGACGTCCAACATCTGCACCAACGAAGGGTGGCTGGCCCTGCGCGCGACCATCTTCCTGAGCCTGCTGGGACCGCAGGGCATGCGGGAGCTCGCACGGCTCAATCTGGAAAAAGCCCATTACGCCTCCCGGCGGCTTCAAGAGGTTCCATGGATCTTCGCACCGTTCGACCAACCGTTCTTCAACGAGTTCACGCTGCAGTATGACGAGGTGGCCGACGCGGCGTCGGTCCAGCGGAAGCTGGCGAAGGCCGGTTTCGTCGCCGGCCTGCCGCTGGCCGGGTGGTTTCCGCACCTGCGGCAGGCCTCGCTCTGGTGCGTCACCGAAACGGTGCCCCGCGAGGCGATCGACCGGCTCGTGGACACGCTGAAGAGGATCCGGTGACCCCACCACCTGGCTGCGCGGCAGTCAGTGAGGTGAGTGACGATGAGGAACTGCCGCGGGCAGCCACAAGAGCATGCCTTCATGAATAGAAGCCAGAAAATGGAATTGGCGTTGCAGTGGCTGCCGTCCGCCTTCGGCGGATTCAGCCAAGTGGTGGGGTGATGTCCGGTCTGCTCATCTTCGAGCGTTCGGTGCCGGGCCGCCGCGGCTACCGCCTGCCGCCGTCGGACGTGCCGGCCGTGAACCGCTCGGACGTCCTGCCCGCGGAGCAGCTGCGCGCGGCCCCGCCTCCGTTGCCCGAAGTGGCCGAGTTCGACGTCGTGCGGCACTACACCAAGCTGTCGCAGTTGAACTTCTCCGTCGACACGCACTTCTATCCGCTCGGCTCCTGCACCATGAAGTACAACCCGAAGGTGAACGAGCGCGTCGCCGCCCTGCCAGGCTTCTCCCTGATCCATCCGCTTCAGCCGGCGTCCCAGGTGCAGGGGCTGCTGGCACTCCTCTACGAGCTGGAGCAACTGCTCTGCGCGATCACCGGGATGAGCGCCTTCACCTTGCAGCCGGCAGCCGGCGCGCAGGGAGAGCTGGCCGGCCTGAAGATCATCTCGGCGTACCACCGGCGCAAACGGCGCGCGCGGCGCACCATCCTGATCCCGGACTCCGCGCACGGCACGAACCCCGCGTCGGCCGCGCTCTCCGGGTTCACCGTGGTCCAGCTGAAGTCGGGACTCAGCGGCCGGATCGACCTCGAGGAGCTGAAGCGCAAGCTCAACCGGGACGTGGCGGCCCTCATGCTGACGAACCCCAACACGCTCGGGCTCTTTGAGCGCGACATCAAGACGATCGCCGCCCTCCTGCACGAGCAGGACGCGCTGGTCTACATGGACGGCGCGAACATGAACGCGCTACTGGGCATCTCCCGCCCGGGCGACATGGGGGTGGATCTGCTCCAGCTCAATCTCCACAAGACGTTCTCGACCCCGCACGGCGGGGGCGGGCCGGGAGCCGGGCCGGTCGGCGTGGCCAAGGCGCTGGATGCGTTCCTGCCGGTGCCGCGGGTCCGCAAGACCGGCGGGCGGTACGCGTGGAGCGAGCGCGGCCGATTCAGCGTCGGCCGCGTCCACGGGTTCTACGGCAACGCCGGCGTGCTGGTCCGGGCCTACACGTACATCCGGACGCTGGGACGGGAGGGGCTCCAGCGCGCAGGGGAGAGCGCCATCACCAACGCCAACTACCTCAAGGCGAAGCTGCAGGGGACGTTCCCCGTGCCGTTCGACGACCACTGCCTGCACGAGTTCGTCGTCTCGGTCAAGAGACTGAAGGCGCACGGGATCACCGCGTGGGACGTCGCGAAGCGGCTCCTCGATCACGGGTTCTACGCCCCGACGGTGTACTTCCCGCTGACCGTGGAAGAGGCGCTGATGATCGAGCCGACCGAGACCGAATCGAAGGAAACGCTTGATCAGTTCGCGAAGGCGCTGCTGGACATCGCCCACGAAGCCAAGACCAACCCCGAGCTGGTCCGCCGGGCGCCCCAGCGGATGGCCGTGGACCGCGTGGATGAGGTCAGGGCTGCGCGTGAGCCGAACCTGCGTTGGGTGCCGTCATGCGCTCCAGGCTACAGGCCGCAGGACGCAAGCTGCAGGACCCATGCAGCCTGAAGCCTGTAGCGTGCAGCGTGAAGTAGAAAATCCCTTCACATGACGAGCGGATGGCGCGTGATGCTCGGCGGAGCGCA
>JACQRE010000109.1 GCA_016206585.1 Candidatus Omnitrophota bacterium
AGGACGTCAGGTTCTCAGCCTGAAGACACCGGTTCAAATCCGGTTGGGGCTGTGTCTTTCGCAGACGCAGGCGTGTTCGCCACAGGACATGGCGGGCGGGCCAGAGGTGCAAGTGGCGGGGAGCGATAGAGCCCTGTTGCCGGACGCGTCCATCACCATCCAGTTGAGCGCAACACTGGGGAGCCGCAGACTCTCCCGAGGGCAGATGCCCGGCGGGCGCGTCGCCTCCAGGGAGAGAAGGTACCGAAGTCGGTGCCTTCTTATGTTTTGAGGGTGCGTGTTATACTTGAGTGTTGCTGCAACAGAGGAGCATCATGAAGCGACCTGAAGGATTCCTCGAGTGGAGCATCGTGATCTTCAAGGGGCTGGCGTGGCTGAGCCTCATCGTGCAAGTGGCGGTGGGCCTGATCGTCTTGGTCGTTGGAGGCGCGCCGGTGCCCATCGGCGGCGTCGACATTCCGGCCCGGCTGGTCGGCCTGCTGAACTGCGTCGCCGGAGCGGTCTACTTCTTCATGCTGCTCCTGGTCGCCAAGGTGATCCGGGTGCTGCTGGACATTCACCGGAAGGTGGTGGGAACATAACGGAGTCGATGACGCAATCAGACGCGTACGAACAGGTCAAGCGGCGAGTGAAGATGCGGCTGGCTGAGGCGCTCGAGGTGGAGAACGGCTCCGGCCGCCAGCACGCCGCCCCGGAGCGCGCCGCGGTGGAGCTGCAGGTCCGCCAGCTGCTCGCCGGCGCGCAGCGGGACGTGCGCTACTCGGCCCTCAGCCCGGAGGAGCAGACCCGCCTGATCTACGAGCTCACCAGCGAAGTGACGGGGGCCGGGCCGCTGCAGCCGCTCATCGACGATCCCGCCGTCACCGAGATCATGGTGAACGGCCCGCACCAGGTGTTCGTCGAGCGTCACGGCAAGCTCGAGCGCGCGGACGCCGGCTTCAAGGATACCACGCACCTGATGTCCGTCATCGAGCGGCTGCTGGACGCGGCGGGCCTGAACGTGACGAAGTCCGACCCGTGCGTGGACGCCAGCCTGCCCGACGGCACCCGCCTCAACATCGTCATCCCGCCCCTGGTCCTCAACGGCCCCACGGTGACGATCCGCAAGAAGGCGCGCGACCTCACCATGGACGACTGGATCGCGAACGGCAGCCTGACCCCCCTGGCCGCCGATTTCCTCGCCGCCTGCGTGAAGGCCAAGGTCAACTTCATCATTTCCGGCGGCACCTCGACGGGCAAGACGACGATCGTCAGCATCCTCTCCTCGTTCATGCCGCAGGCGGAGCGCATCATCACGATCGAGAACGTGGCCGAGCTGGAGCTGCCCAACCGGGAGCACTGGATCCGCCTGGTCGGCCGGTCGGCCAACCTCGAGGGCCGCGGCGAGATCTCGCTGCGGATGCTGGTCAGAAACGCCCTGCGCATGCGGCCCGACCGGATCATCCTCGGCGAGGCGCGGGGCGGGGAAGCGCTCGACGTCGTGCAGGCGATGCACACCGGCCACGAGGGCGTGATCACCATCCTGCACGGCAACTCCCCCCAAGCCGCGCTCGAGCGGCTCCAGACGATGATGCTCATGAGCGGGCTGGACCTGCCGCCGCAGGTCTGCCAGATGCAGATCGCCAGCGCGGTCGACGTGGTCGTCCACCTGGGCCGGTTCGCCGACGGCAGCCGCCGCGTGACCTCCATCGCCCAGCTGCCGGTCGTCGACACGGGCGGCTTCGAGCTCGAGGAGCTCTTCCATTTCGACGTGCGCGGTTTTCGGCCTGACGGCACGCTCGACGGCGAGCTGCGCTACACGGGCATGCGCCCCAAGTTCATCAAGAAGTTCCAGCTCAACAACATCCCCATCCCAGGAGGGATTACCGCATGACATGTCAAGATGCAAGATGCAGGATGCAGGATGCAGGCGAGCCAAAGAGATTTCCTGGCATCTGGCATCTGGCATCTGGCATCCTGGCCATCGTTATCATGGCCGCTATGGCGGGCTGCGAGAAGCTCTCGTCGCTCTTCCAGGGCGGGCCGGAGGAGGCGACCGCGACCCCGGCCGCGCCCGCAGCCCCCAGCCCCGGCCAGGCCAGCCGCCCGCCGGTGTTGCCCGGCGACGTCGTGGCCAACGTCAACGGGGTGCCGCTCTCCAAGACGGATATCGAGACGCGGGTGGAGGAACTGAAGACGCTGGTGACGAACCTCGGCCAACCGTGGACGCCGCTCACCGCCGAGCAGATGGACGCGGTGCTCGATGAGCTCGTGAACAACGAGCTGATGAGCCAGGAGGCGGTGGCCCGGGGGCTGGACCGGCAGCTCGCCACGCAGCGGCGGTTCGAGTTCCTCCGGCGCACCTTCTTTGCGCAGGAGTGGCTGCAGTGGAACCGCGCCCGGCTGGAGGTCAGCTCCGCGGAGGTGGAGCAGTACTACGAGACGAACAAGCCCGGGTTCCGCACACCGGAGCGGCGCAAGCTGCGCCAGCTGACCGCGGCCTCGGAGGAGCAGGCGAAGCAGGCGCTGTCCCAGCTCCTCGGCGGGACGTCGGACTTCGCCTCGCTCGCCCAGCAGAGCTCGCTGGCACCCTCCGCGCCGCAGGGCGGGCTGCTGGCCCAGTGGGTCGTGCGCGAAGCGGAAAAAGTGCTGCTCGGGCCGGCGGAGGCGGAGAGCACCGTCAGCCTCGATCCGGCGCTGGAGGCGGCGGCGTTTGCCATCGACCAGGTCAACGGCCTCAGTAGTTATGTCAAAGGCGCTGATACCCGCTACCATCTCTTCCAGCTGGTGGAGCGGCAGGCCGAGCACCAGCGCCCGCTCACCGAGCTGTGGGATCAGATCAAGAACTTCCTCCTCTTTCAGAAGCTCCAGGGCTCGCTGGAGCAGCTCAAGAGCAAGGCGAAGATTGAGCGGTTTCCTGAGCGGTTGGACGCCATCACACAGGAGTAAGACGACTTCCCATGCCGCAACTTGACCTTCGGCGATTCATGGAGTCCCCGGCCGCCAAGCGGCTGCTTCCGCTCGCCTTCGCGCTCGCCTTCGGCGTGATCGGCCTGTCCCTGATGCACTCCTGGCGGATGCGCCAGGTGCAGGCGTTGAAACGGGAAGAGGTGCGGCTGAAATCGTTTTACCAGGAGCCGATCCAGGTCGTCGTGGCCTCAATGGACATCACGGAAGGGGCCACGGTTGAGCCGTCCATGCTGGCCATGGCGCCGGTGCCGCAGAAGTTCGTGCAGCCCTACTCCGTCCGCGCGACGGGCGAGGTGCTAGGCCTGGTGGCCGCCGCCCCCATCGCGGAGGGGGAGCAGATGATGACGAACAAGCTGCGGCGTCCGGAGGCGACGCCGGTGGACGCCACGCTCTCGAGCGTGACGCCGAAAGGCAAGCGCGCCATCACGATCGCCGTGGACACCATCACCGGGGTCGGCGGGTTCGTGCGGCCGGGCGACAAGGTGGACGTGCTCTGGACGCTGAAGATCCCGGGCGGCGACCAGTCCGCGACGCTGACGCTGTTTCAGGAGGTGCCCGTGCTCGCCGTGGGGCCGGAGATCGTCGGCAAACCGGACCAGCCGGGCGGCCAGGCCGCCGCAGGCCCGGTCGCAGTCCCCCAGTCCCAGTACATCGTGACCCTGGCCTTAAATCCGCAGGAGACCTCCTCGCTGTTGTTCGCGCGGGAGCAGGGCCGGATCCAGCTCAGCCTGCGGCCGCCGCAGGAAGCCGGAGCCGTGCCGGTGCCGCCGGCCAACCTCAATACGCTGATGGAGCTGCAGCTGGGCATCAAGTCGGCGGACCAGACGCCGCGGACCCGTCAGGTGGAAGTGTACAAGGGCCTCAAGCGCGATGTCGTCGTGCTCGCGGATCAGGAACAACCGTAGCAGGCAATCACCAATCACCAAATTCCAAACACCAAATAATCACCAAGTGATCAAACGCCAATCACCAAACCGTTTGGTGATTGGTTCATTGATGATTGGTGTTTATTTGGTGTTTAGTGCTTGGTTATTGGTGATTTCGTCGACGTTGTGTCTCGCCGAAGACGGCCCCCCCGTGGACGCGCCAGCCAGCCCCGAGGCGGCCCCGCCGGCCGACACCCTCTCGCTGAATCAGGGCGCGATCCATACCCTCTCCGTCGAGCAGATCGACCGGGTCGCCGTCGGCGATCCCGCCCTCCTCGACGTGACGGTGGTCTCCTCGAACGAAGTCCTCCTGAAAGCGGTCGCCATCGGCAAGACCAACGTGATCCTCTGGGACCGGCGGGGCCAGCACACGATCGATGTCGAGATCGTGGACCGCAAGCCCGAGGCGATGGAAGCCCAGATCAAGCGGGTCCTCGAAGAGCTCGATCTGCCCGGGGTCAGCGTCCGGCGCGAAAGCGGCAAGCTCTTCCTCACCGGAGAGGTCTCGCGCCAGGAGGAGCTCGACCAGGTCGAGCAGATGCTCTCGGCGTTTCAGGGCGTGACGAATCTCGTCACCCTGCCCCCGCCCGTGCCGCCGCCGTCCACCGAAGGGATCACGCCGCCGCTGGTGCGGCTGGGCGTGCAGATTCTCGAGATCAACCACAGCGATCTGGAGAAACTGGGGGTCGACTGGTCCGACTCGATGTCGGTCACCGAGCCGGCCGCCACGGACCAGACGCTGAGCGACGTCCTGTTCAAGTGGGGCACCTCGCTCAGCCGCGGCAGCGTCGCCGCCACGATCAACGCGCTGGTCCAGCAGAGCAAGGCGCGCATCCTCTCCGAGCCGAAGCTGGTGACCGCCAGCGGCAAGGAGGCCTCGTCGTTCATCGGGCTGGAGGTGCCGATCGTGATGGCGACCTCCTTCGGGACGACGAGCTCCACCGTGAGCACCAGCGTCGAGTTCCGCAAGACCGGCGTGCTGCTCAAGATGACCCCGAACGTCCTGCCGGATGGGAAGATCACGACGGTGATGGAGGCCGAGGTCTCGGGTATCGACACCGCCTCGGGGCTCAACGTGCCGGTCGGCTCCCAGACGGTGCTGGTGCCGGGCTTCAAGGTGCGCAAGACCTCGACGGAGGTCACCACCGAGTCGGGGGAGACGATCGTGATCGCCGGGCTGCTGGAGGCGGAGGACACCGACTCGATGAGCCAGGTCCCCGCGCTGGGAAGCATTCCCGTTCTCGGGCGGCTGTTCCGCTCGCCGGAGCTCAAGGCGACCCAGCGGGAGCTCGTCATCGCGGTCACGCCGCAAATGCTCTCGGACGCCGGCCAGTCGGACAAGCGGATGGCGCTGGAGCAGGCGATGGCCGTCGCCGAGGTCACCGCGTCGGTGGACGATCCCAAGCTGCGCTACGCGCTTCAGGTGCAGGACCGGATCGCCAAGTCGATCGCGTACCCCATCCGGGAGCGCGAGGCCGGGATGGGCGGCCGGGTGAAGCTGCGGCTGCATCTCTTCCGTGACGGCACGCTCGGACGGGCCATGATCGCGGAGTCCTCCGGGATCGAGTCGTTCGATCAGGAGGCGCTCAAGGCCGCCGAGAGCCAGTCGCCGTTCCCGCCGTTTCCCTCTGATCTGGTCCAGCAGGATCTGTGGCTGGATCTGCCCGTCCTGTTCCGTCTGTAACAGGCTACAGGCTACAGGCTACAAGCTGCAAGCTGCAAGCCACAAGCAGCGGCATGCAGCCTGTAGCCTGCAGCCTGACGTGCAGCCTGATCTGCAGCTTGTGGCCTGTAGCTTGCAGCCTGACACGCTTGCTTTCCTCTCCCAGGATCGGGCATACTTTATTGGCTGAGCCAAGTAGTGTTGCTTAAAACTCCTTAAAGGAACGCGATGCCGCCCCCAGCTTCAACCGCACCCGGTGAGTCCGCCGCCTCCACGTCGATGCCGGCTTCCCAGCAGGGCACCAACGGGCGCTTCATCGTCGTCTTCGGGACGAAGGGCGGCATCGGCAAGACCGTCGTGGCCATCAACACCGCGGTGGCCCTCGCCCAGCGGACCAAGAACCCGGTGTGCCTCATCGACCTCGACGTCATGGCGATGGGCGACGTGGCGAAGCTCCTCAGCGTGACGACGTCCAGCGCCATCGTCGACGCGATGCCGGCGCTGAAGCGGATGGTGGACGCGCAGACCAACGGGGCGCCCCCCGGACAGGCCTCCCCCCTCCCCTCGAATCTGGCCCTGGGCGGCCTCATCACCGCCCACGCCTCCGGCGTGCACGTGATGACCTGCCTCTCGAATCCCAGGCAGATGAGCCAGCTCAATCCCCAGGCGCTGGGGCTGCTCTTCCGGGAGCTCAAGAAGCGGTACGAGTACGTGATCGTCGACGGGGGCAAGGGGTTCTCCGAGGCGCTGATCAGCGCCTTCGACGCCGCCAACATGATCCTGCTGGTCGCCACCCCCGATGTCCTGACGCTGTACCAGACCAAATGGGCGCTCAGCATGGTCGAGAGCCTCCTGTTCCCGTCGATCATGGTGAAGGCGCTCCTCAACCGCGCCGAGAGCCGCGGGAGCATCGGCACGCAGGACGTGCGGGAGGTGATCCCGTGCGAGGTGATCGGGCAGATCCCCTCCGACGGACGCACCGTCGGCACCGCCACGAACCAGGGCACGCCGGTCGTCACCGCCTTTGGCTACTCCAAGGTCGCGGAGGCGTTCACCAAGCTGGCCGAGGTGCTGACGACCCGGCCCGAGCTCTACGTGGCACACCAGGACGTGCCGCGGCACCGGCGGACGGAAGCGGCGGGGGAGGGGGGCGTGCTCGCGCAGGCGAACCCGACCCTGTGGTCCTCGCGGCTGTACACGACGGAGGAGACGGCGCGCCCGGACGCCGTGATCGACGAGATTGCCGCGATGAAGCGGCGCATCCACAAGCAGCTCGTGGAGGAGCTGGATTTGAAGCGGCTGAACGTGGGGGCCATCGCCGACAACGTCCAGATGACCGAGCTGCGCAAGCGGGTGGAGCCGGTGATCGCCAACCTGCTCGCGCGCGAGATGGGCGGCATGATCTCCTCGCACGAGGTGCGCGCGCGCCTGGTGAAGGAAATCGTCGACGAGGCGCTGGGCCTGGGGCCCCTGGAGGAGCTGCTGGCCGACGCCCAGGTGAGCGACATCCTCGTGAACAACAAGGACGAGATCTACGTCGAGCGGCAGGGCAAGCTGGAGCTGACGGCGAAGAAGTTCCTCTCCAACGACCAGGTCCGCGCGGTCATCGAGCGCATCGTCGCCCCGCTCGGCCGGCGCGTCGATGAGGCGAACCCGATGGTCGACGCCCGCCTGCCGGACGGCTCCCGCATCAACGCGATCATACCGCCGCTGTCGGTGAAGGGGCCGGTGCTCTCCATCCGGAAGTTCGCCCGCGTGCGGTACACCCAAGAGGACCTCATCAAGTTCGGCAGCATTTCACCCGCGATGGCGCAGTTCATGCAGGCCTGCGTGTTCGCCCGAAAGAACATGATCATCTCCGGCGGCACGGGATCCGGGAAGACGACCTTTTTGAACATCGTCTCGGCGTTCATCCCCGAGGGGGAGCGGATCATCACGATCGAGGACGCGGCGGAGCTCAAGCTGCAGCAGCCGCACTGGGTCAGCCTCGAGGGCCGCCCGGCCAACGTGGAAGGGAAGGGCCATATTGCCATCAGCGATCTGTTCCGCAACGCGCTGCGCATGCGGCCCGACCGCATCATCATCGGGGAGTGCCGCGGCGCGGAGAGCCTCGACATGCTGCAGGCGATGAACACCGGCCACGACGGCTCCATGACGACGATCCACGCC
>JACQRE010000015.1 GCA_016206585.1 Candidatus Omnitrophota bacterium
AACGACGCCCCCTCCACGGTCACCCGCCTCATCGACATGGGCATCGCCCCCTTCCTGGTCGCGTCGACGGTGCAGGGCGTGCTCGCGCAGCGGCTGGTGCGGCGCATCTGCCCGAACTGCCGCCTCACCGACAATAGCACGGCGGAGGAGCGGGCGTTCCTCGGCGAGCCGGAGGTGGCACAGCTCATCCGCAGCAACGGCTGCGATACCTGCCACGGCTCCGGGTTCTTCGGCCGCATCGGCCTCTTCGAGCTGCTGCGCATGACGGAACCGATCCGCAAGCTGATCGTGGCAAAGGCGAGCGCATCGGCGATCCGGGAGGCGGCGATCCGGGAGGGCATGCGCAGTCTCCGCGAGGATGGCAAGCTGAAGATCCGCGAGGGGCTGACGACGATGGCCGAAGTGCTGCGCGTCGTCACCGAAGAATCATGACGATCCAATCTACGGAGAGTTCGGAGTTCGGAGTTCGGAGTTCGGAGTGGAACGTTCCGTTATTATTCCGCACGTTGTCTCGTCTTACCTGGGTGTGTTATGGCTGAGGAGTCGTCACGATTGCAGGTGCAGGCGCTGGCCGATGCCTTTGCCCAGGCCGGGCAGGCGGTGGGCGCTGAGACCGCGAAGGACAGCGCGAAGCTGGTTGAGCTGGCCAGCCAGGCCCCGGTCATCCGCCTGGTCGATACGGTGCTGCAGGAGGCGGTGAGCCGGCGCGCGTCGGACGTCCACATCGAGGCGTTCGAGCGGGACGTGTTCATCCGCTACCGCATCGACGGCCGCTGCTACCAGGTCGCCCAGCCGCCCAAGAGCCTGGCCCTGGCGATCGCCTCGCGCATCAAGGTGCTGGCCAACCTCGACGTGGCGGAGTCGCGTCTGCCGCAGGATGGGCGGATCATGCTGACGGCCGCGAATCGGCAGATCGACCTGCGCGTCTCGACGCTGCCAACGATGCACGGCGAGAGCATCGTCATGCGCGTGCTGGACAAGGGCTCGCTCGACAAGACGCTGGCCCAGCTGGGCATGGACCCCGCCACCCAGCAGCTCGTCGAGCGGCTGATCCAACGGCCCAACGGCCTCCTCCTTGTGACCGGGCCCACGGGCGCGGGGAAGACGACGACCCTGTACGCCTGCCTGAGCCAGCTCAACCGCCCCGAGGCGAAGCTGATTACGACCGAGGACCCGGTGGAGTACGACCTCAAGGGGCTGGTGCAGGTCGCCATCAACACGAAGATCGAGCTCACGTTCGCCACCTGCCTGCGCGCGATCCTCCGCCACGATCCGGACGTGATCATGGTGGGCGAGATCCGCGACCGCGAGACCGCGCAGATCGCGGTGCAGGCCTCGCTGACCGGCCACATGGTGTTCTCGACGCTGCACACGAACGACGCCCCGGGGGCTGTCACCCGCCTGCTGGACATGGGGTTGGAGCCGTTCCTGGTCACCTCGACGGTGGTCGGCGTGCTCGCCCAGCGGCTGGTGCGCGCGCTCTGCCCCCAGTGCCGGGAGCCCTATGAACCGACGCCCGAGGACCTGGCCGCCCTGCACGTGAAGCCGGACGAGGTGGAGCACCACCTCATGCGGGCGGTCGGCTGCGAGACGTGCCAGGGCATCGGCTTCAAGGGGCGCATGGGCCTCTATGAGCTGCTGGTGATGACGGAAGCGCTCCGGCCGCTGGTGCTGGAGCGGGTGAGCGTCAGCGACCTCCAGACCAGGGCGCGCGCCGAGGGGATGCGCTCGCTGCGGGAAGACGGCATCAGCAAGGTGCTCGCGGGGATCACGACGGTGGAGGAGATGATCCGGGAGACCCAAGATTATGAGTAACCACACACGAGTTCGGAGTTCGGAGTGTGGAGTGTGGAGTGAACGCACCGGTGACTCCGCACTCCGCACTCCCAATTCCGCACTGCGTTGGGGGTTTACGTTGGTTGAGCTGTTAGTCGTGATTGCCATCCTGGGCATCCTCATCAGTCTCGTGACGGCGGGCGCTCAGGCGGCACGGCGCCGGGGCGCTGTGACCAAGGCGAAAACCATGGTCTCGGCGCTGGAGACCGCCATTGCCATGTACCAGTCCGACATGGGCGACTATCCGGAAAGCGGCAATGAAGGGCTCGTCGCAGCCCTTGAGGAGGATCCGGGCGACGTAGCGTGGGACGGCCCCTATCTCGAGTTCAAGGAGGAGGAGATCGAAGACGGCCAGCTCATGGATCCTTGGGGGCAGCCTTACGTGTACGTGTCGGTCAACGGCGGCTCGCCCGAACACCGGGAGCGCTCCTACGATCTGTACTCGCTGGGCCCGAATCAGCAGGATGACAGCGGCACCGGAGACGACATCTACAACTGGTAAGTACGACCCGCAGCAACAAGCAACATAGCATGGAACGACCACACGGCGCGACAATACAGGGCAATACCAATGTGGCGACAGCATGCTGTCGCTTGTCGCGAAGGAGTTTGTTCCACCAGTTGTCGCTTGTCGCTAAGGGTTGGAGCAGATGTTGTGCTATGACGCTGATCGAGCTGCTCGT
>JACQRE010000110.1 GCA_016206585.1 Candidatus Omnitrophota bacterium
ACCTTGTACTTCTCGATGGTCTGGAACCAGCGGTCCGGATCGAACCGGCCGCCGATGACGACGCTGGTGATGCCCAGCGTCCACGGGCCGTAGATCCCATACGATGTTCCAGTAACCCACCCTGGATCAGCGGTGCACCAAAATATCTCGTCGTCGCGCAGGTCGAGCGCCCACTTCGCCGTCTGGTAGTGGCCCACCATCGCGTACTGGCGGTGCAAGCACCCTTTGGACTTCCCCGTCGAGCCGGAGGTGTAGTGGATGACGAGCCCGTCGTCCACCGTGAGCCACTCCGGCTCGAGCCAGTCCGGCGAGCCGTCCAGCAGCTGCTCATAGCTCGTCTCGTTCGACGCCAGGCTCTGGCCGGCCGCGCCGATGAGCACCAGCCGCTTGAGCGCGGGGAGCCTCGCGAGCGGAATGCGGCCCTTCAGCGCCGGCGTCGTCACGCACGCGCTCGCCTCGCTGTTGCTCAGCCGGTCCTCCACCGCCTGCTCCATGAACGCCTCGAAGAGCGGGACGGGGATCGCCCCCAGCCGGTGGATGGCCAGGATCACCAGGTAGAGCTCCGGCGTGCGGGGGAGGAAGACGCCGATGTGGTCGCCCTTCTTCACCCCGAGACGGCGCAGGCCGTGGGCGATGCGGCTGGTGAGGATCTTGAAGTCCTGGAAGGTGTACTTCTCGTCGCGCCGCTCGAAATCGGTGTAGTAGAGGGCGACGGTGTTCTTGCGCCAGGAGGCGGCGTGGCGGTCGACCGCCTCGTGCACGACGTTGACCTTGCCGGTCTTCGACCAGTCGAACTCGCGCTCCACGTCCTTCCAGTTGAACGTCTTGGAGACGGCCTCGTAGTCCTTGAGGTTGGCGTCGATCGTCTTGGGTTTGCGCTCCCACTCGACCGCGTGGTTCTGGATGGGGGAGGCGGCGGGCGTCGTCATCTTACTCCGCGAGCACGTAGGTGCGGCGTTCCAGCGGGGCCGGCGCGTTGGCGCGCACGAGGATCCAGCTGCCGAGGACGAGCAGGAGTGCCGCGTACGCCGTGCCGAGGGGAAACGGATACCACACCCACAACCCGGCAGCGAGGATGTTGACGAGGGCCAGCGGCACGAAGAACTTCCAGGCCAACCCCATGAGCTGGTCGATGCGCAGCCGGGGCAGCGTCCCGCGGAACCAGACAAGCACGAAGAAGAGCCCGTACGTCTTCGCGAGGACCCATCCCCACGAGGGAATCGGCTCAAGCCCCCAGAGGAGGCCAGCCCCGGCAAAGGCCGCGCCTCCCAGCAGGCGTGCCGGCAGCGGCAACCGCTTGGCCGTGCCGACGACGAATGCGAGGAGGAGTGCCACCACGCCGAAGGGGATCAGGATCTGCCGCCAGCCGCCAACCCAGGGGATCCCCGGCGCGTGCCAGCCGCCGAGAAAGAAGGTCACGGTGAAGGCGCAGACGGCGAAGGATTAGAGGAACTCCGCCATGTACCACAGCGCGTACATCATGCCGCTGTACTCGGTGTGGAAGCCTCCCACGAGCTCGGACTCCGCCTCGGGCATGTCGAAGGGGGTCCGGTTGACCTCCGCGACCCCGCTGAGGAAGAACATCAGGCAGCCGACGAACCCCCACGGCGTGAAGACGAACCATCGGTCGTGCTGGGCGTCAATCAAGCCCGACATCGACAGGGTGCCGGTCACCATGATGACCGCGACCACCGAGAGAACCCCGGGCACCTCGTAGGAGACGATCTGGGCGACGGAGCGCATGGCTCCCATGATCGAGAACTTGCTGCGGGAGGCCCAGCCGCCCATGAAGATCGCGTAGGAGCCGACCGAGGAGACCGCGAACATGTACAGCAGGCCGATGTTCAGGTCCGCCGCGATCATGTTGCGCCCGAAGGGCATCACGGCAAAGAGCAGGATCGCCGGCACCACGGCCAGAATCGGCGCCAGGAGGTGCAGCAGCCCATCCGCCCCGCGCGGGACGATGTCCTCCTTGATCAACATCTTCAGCCCGTCGGCCAGCGGCTGCATGAGGCCGTAGACGCCGACCCGGGTCGGGCCGAACCGGTTCTGCATCCGGGCGATCCACTTCCGCTCAAGCCACGTGAGGTACATCATGATCGCGGGTGCTACGGCGGCGATGGCGCCGATGCTGACGAGGATCGACACCCAGGGCCTCAGCCACTCCGGCAGGAGCCCCAGGAGCTGGCCTTTGGCGGTGACGAACAGCTGGTCGAGGGACGGGATCATGCGGATGGCGGCGGGGTGGGTTTCGCCTCGGTCGGCCTCGGACTGCGTCCTTCGGCACTCCCGTCGGCGACCCCGCCTGACGGCGGGGTGCCCGCCTCGGTCGCCGAAGCGGCTGGTGCGGCCTTCGGCTTCTTCGCCTCCAGCCGCTGGTCGACGGTGGCGGACTCGGCGGGCTTGATCGCCCGGAAGTACTCGGCGGGTTTCAGCAGCTTCGATTTGTCGAAGACCATCTCGCCGAACCGGCCGGTGGAGGAGAGCTCATGCTGGTTGTCCATCTCGATGGCATCGAAGGGGCAGACGTCGACGCAGATGCGGCAGGACATGCAGATGGAGGTGTCGATGTCGAACTCGACGGGGTAGGTGCGGCCGTGCACCTTGAGCGGCCTGCCCTGCTCGTCCTTGGCCGGGCCGAGGATGTGGATGCAGGCCGGAGGGCACTCCTGCTCGCAGATCT
>JACQRE010000126.1 GCA_016206585.1 Candidatus Omnitrophota bacterium
ACGTGCGGCTGCTGAAGATCAAGCTGTTGCTGATCAAGCTCTAGCCACGTCTTTGTGACCTTGTGACCCTCCGTGGTCGTTCTGTGTTACAATTATTTGCTATGCCTCGGACGGCCCCGTTTTGTCTGCAGCACGGCCCGCTGACCGTGTACCTCCAGCCGTTGTCCGGATGCCTGAGCCTGATTCCGATCGTCCGGACGATGGCGCAGGAAGGGCCCCTCATCTGGCTGGACAGCGCGCGCTCCCACCCGGTGACCGGCCGGTGGTCGCTCGTCGGCGGCCATCCCTGGCTGACCCTCCGGGCGCGCGGCGACGGCCTCGAGCTGCACACCAGCGCGTCCAGCCGGCGGTGGAGGGCGAATCCGCTCGCCGCACTCCGCGAAACGCTCGATCGCTACCGGACACCCGCCAGGGCCACCCCACAGGGACGGGGCATCGGCCTCCTCGGCTTCCTCAGCTACGATCTGAACCGCTACATCGAGCGGCTCCCCGAGCCGCAGCCGTCCGACCCATCGGTTCCCGAGATGCTCTGGTACGGGATGAAGACAGTCGTGCTGGTCGATCACCTCCTGCAGCGCAGCTGGCTCCTCAGCATCGCCGATCCGCATGCGCCGGTTGCGGCAGCACGGCGCGAGGCGCTCGAAGCGATGGAGCGGCTTGAAGCACGGCTGGGGGACACGACGACCTCGGACGATGTCGCCCGGTCGCCCGGTCGCCCGGTCACCCGTGAGGTGCCGTTTGAGGCGACGAGCACGCAGGCGGAGTTCGAGACGATGGTGCGGCGCGCCCTCGAGTACATCCGCGCGGGCGACATCTTCCAGGCGAACGTGGCCCAGCGCTTCACCGCGCCATGGCGCGGTGACGCGCTGCCGCTCTATCTGCAGCTGCGCCGCATCAACCCCTCGCCGTTCGCCTGCTTCCTCGCCTCGGAGGAGCTGTCGGTGGTGAGCTGTTCGCCGGAACGGCTGGTGCGCGTGCAGGAGGGCCGCATCGACACGCGGCCCATCGCCGGCACGCGGCCGCGCGGTGCTACCCCTGAAGAGGATGCGGTGCGCAGCCTCGAGCTGCTCCTCAGCGAGAAGGAGCGCGCCGAACACATCATGCTGGTGGACCTGGCCCGCAACGATCTCGGACGGGTCTGCGCGGCGGGGTCGGTGGCCGTGAACGAGCTGATGGCGCTCGAGGAGTACTCGCACGTCATCCACATCGTCTCGGACGTCGCCGGAGAGCTGCGCAACGGCTGCGATGCGGCGGACGTCATCCGCGCGGTGTTCCCGGGCGGGACGATCACCGGCTGCCCCAAGGTGCGCTGCATGCAGATTCTCCGGGAGCTGGAACCGGTCGCCCGCGGCCTCTACACCGGCTCGCTGGGCGTGATCGGATTCGACGGGACGATGGACCTGAACATCGCGATCCGGACGATGGTGGTCCGCCAGGCGCGCGCGTCATTCCATGTCGGGGCCGGCATTGTGGCCGATTCGGAGCCGGAACGGGAATACCACGAAACGCTGGCGAAGGCCGGCGCCTTGATGCAAGCCGTGCGGGAGGCGGGCACGCCGGAGTCCTGGGCTGATGCCGCGGCTCGTTGAGCCCCTGCAGGGTGCTGTGCCGACGGAGGCCGCCGCCAACGGCTGCTTTGAGACGATGCGGGCCTACGGCGGGCGCATCTTCCGCCTGGCGGCGCACCTCGAGCGGCTGTACGGCTCGGCCCAGTTTCTGGGCACCCGCGCGCCCTCGGATCGCCGGCGGTTCGCCGCACGGCTCGCGGATGCGCTGACGCGCTCGGGGCTTCAGGAGGCAGTCGTGCGCGTCGCGCTGATGCCGCGTCCCGGGATGGAGGCCGCGCCGAGCATCGTGGTGCAGCCCGCGATCATCCCGCCGGCGTCGGCCTACCGCCGCGGGATCCGCGTGGCGGTCGTGCCGGCCCGAAAGTTCTCCGTGGGCTCCATCAATCCAGAATCGAAGTACTCGGCCAGGCTCGGCAGCGTGCTGGCGATCATGGACGCCCAGCTGCGCGGGGTCGATGAGGCGCTCTTCATGGACGCGATGGGCTCGGTGACCGAGAGCACCGCCAGCAACTTCGGCATCGTCTCGCGGGGGGCGATCCTGACCCCGCCGTGCTGGCTGGGGCTGCTGGCTGGCATCACGCGGGACGTGCTGTTCGAGGCATCCGGCGCGCTGCGCGTGCCGATTCGCGAAGCCCCACTCACACGCCACGACCTGTACAATGCGGCCGAAGCCTTTATGACCAGCACGCTGAAAGAGGTCATCGGCGTGACGTGGATCGACGGCCGGCGGATCGGCGACGGCAAACCGGGACCAGTGACCCGAAAGCTCCTGGTCGCATTCCGAACGCTGGTGAGGCAAGAGCGTGGGATGCGCCACTCCACAGGTTGACACGGTGATGGTGACGGTGAAGCGTGCACTCTTGAGTTGCCACGACAAGGCGGGGCTGGACGCCTTCGCGAAGGCGCTGGCCGCGCTGGGGGTGGAGCTGATCGCCTCCGGCGGGACCGCCGACCACCTCACCAAGCAGGGCCTGAAGGTGCGGAGCATCGAGGAGTTCGCCGGCATCCGCGAGCAGCTCGACGGCCGCGTGAAGACGCTGCATCCCAAGATCCACGCCGGCATCCTCGCGCGGCGCGACGACCCCGCCCACCTGCAGTCGGTCGGGCCGCAGGGGCTCATCGATCTCGTGGCGGTGAACCTCTACCCCTTCGAGGAGACGGTGCGGCAGCCGGGTGTGGGCCTGGCTGATGCCGTGGAACAGATCGACATCGGCGGCGTCGCGCTCCTGCGGGCGGCCGCGAAGAACTTCCCGCACGTCGCCGTGGTCTGCGCGCCGCAGCAGTACGCCGTGGTGGCCGAAGCGCTGCGCCGGGGCAAGGGCCAGCTGCCGGAATCGCTGACGCGGCAGCTGGCGGTCGATGCCTTTCAGCTGACGAGCGGGTATGACACCGGGATTTCGAGCTATCTGGAGGGGATGAACGGGACCGCGGCGTCCGGCTCCCCAGCGCTGCCCGAGGCGGCGACGGCGGTGGTGCGCAAACGCCAGGCGCTGCGCTATGGCGAGAACCCGCACCAGCAGGGCGCCTGGTATGCCCCGTCGGCCGGCCCCGTCTGGGGCGTGGGCACCTTGACGCAGCTCCAGGGCAAGGCGCTGTCCTACAACAACCTCCTCGATATCGATGCCGCGCTGCGCGCCCTGCTCGAATTCCATGAGCCCGCGTGCGTCATCATCAAACACCACTCGCAGGGCGGCCTGGCCAGCGCGGCGACCGCACAACAGGCGTACGAGCGGGCGTACGCATGCGACGCCGAGTCGGCCTTCGGCGGCATCGTCGGATTCAACCGGCCGGTCGATGAGGCGCTCGCGACGCGGTTGACGGCGACGTTCCTCGAGGTGATCGCAGCACCGTCCATCGAGCCGCAGGCCGCGGCGCGGTTCAGCAACAAGACCAATCTGCGGGTGGTGACGCTGGACTGGCCCGCGCGGATCCCGCAGGGGCCGGAGTGGCGGCAGCTCCTTGGCGGCTGGCTGCTTCAGGAGCCCGATGCGCTCACGATCAAAGCCGACGCCCTGAAGGTGGCGACGAAGCGAGCCCCCACGGAGCGGGAGCGGGCGGACCTCCTCTTTGCCTGGAGCGCGGCGAAGCACGTGAAGTCCAACGGCATCGTGCTCGCACACGACCGCGCGACCGTCGGGATCGGCCAGGGCCAGCCCAGCCGGGTCGGCTCGGTGCGCCTGGCCATTCAGAAGGCGGGGGACCGCGCCCGGGACGCTGTGGCGGCCTCGGATGGGTTCTTCCCGTTTCCCGACAGCATCGAGCTGCTGGCGAAGGCGGGTGTGGCGGCCGTCATCCAACCGGGCGGCTCGATCCGGGATCCTGAAGTCGTCGAGGCGGCGGATCGCGCCAACCTCGCGATGCTCATCACCGGCGTGCGGCATTTTCGCCATTGACCATGGACCTGTACGAGTTGTGGGACAAGGCGCGGAAGAGCACCGAGATCCTGCGGATGCAGCTCCAGGACCTCGCTACGTTCGAGCAGACGCCCGTGCCGTACATCTTCCTGGCCGAATCGGCGCTGAATGCCGGCGATACCGTCGTCCGACGGGGCCACGTGGTCATCGAGCGCCCCGCCATCGTGCTGCCCAACTTCTCGCCCCAGTTTGAAGGCTTCGACGTCAACGAGTCGCTGCACCTCAACCCGGACGCGCTCGCCACGTTCCTGCTCGTGCGGGGCATCCACTTCCCATCGATGAAATACCGCCATCAGCTCTCCTCGCTGGACGTGTTCGAGGGATCGCTGCGGCAGGGCATCCAGCACTACACCAACCGGCTCGCGGCCGCCGAGGATACCCGGACGGGGCTGGTCATCGGACCGGAGGCGGCGTGGCAGTTCTCCCTCCTCCTGCTGGTCGGCGCGCTCGTCGTCCGGTCGGCGGAAGGCGACCTGCGGCGGATCCTGGAGGCCTGGCGCCGGCGGCAGCGGCACACCGGCGGCGGGTGAGTCAACCGATGTATCTGGCGAAGGTGCTCGTGATCGATGATGAAGAGGGGGTGCGGTCGTTCATCCAGCGCGCCCTGGAGACCCATTACGAGGTCTACCTGGCGAAGCACGGCGAGGAAGGGATTCAGCAGGCCGCTCGCGTCAAGCCGGATCTCATCCTCCTGGACCTGCGCATGCCCGGCCTCACCGGCCTCGAGGTGCTGGCCAAGCTGAAGGCCACGCAGGAGACAAGCGGCATTCCCGTGGTCGTCGTGAGCATGCAGGGCGAAACCGACGTCCTCATCGACTGCCAGCGCGCGGGTGCCGTGGATCACGTCATCAAGCCGTTCAATCTGGATGACCTGCGGCGGGTGATCCAGCGGCAGCTATCTGGATTGGGATGACCCAACACGGAAGGGAGGGGTGCGCGTGGACGGGACGGAGACGGCGATGAGCTACGAGGAGGCGGTGGCGTTCCTGGACACGTTGACGAACTATGAGCGCGTCCCCAAGCCGCAGGAGATGCGGGCGGTGCGCCTCGACCGGATGCGGCGGCTCTGCCGCCTGCTCGGCGACCCGCAGCGCTCCTTCCGCTCGGTGCTGGTGACCGGCACCAACGGGAAGGGTTCGATCTGCGCGATGGTGTATTCCATGCTGCGGGAAAGCCGCCTGCGCGCCGGCCTCTACACGTCGCCCCATCTCGAGCAGGTCCGCGAGCGGATCCGGGTGTGGAGCGACGGGCCGTCGGAGACGGACCGCGTCCACGGCGACGACTGGATCAGCCAAGAGGAGTTCGCCGCGGTCGTCGACCGGCTGCGCCCGGCACTCGAGACGCTCTGCCGGGAGACCCCGGAGCAGCCCCCGACCTACTTTGAAGCGATGACCGCCGCCGCGTTCCTCCACTTCCGCCAGCGCCAGGTCGAGGTGGCGGTGCTCGAAGTGGGGCTCGGGGGCCGGCTGGATGCGACGAACGTCGTCGACGAAGCGGTGGCGGTGATCGGGCCGATCGACGTGGATCACGCCGAGGTGCTGGGCGACGAACCCGGCCTCATCGCGAAGGAGAAGGCGGGGATCATCAAACCGGGGTGCAGCGTCATCACCGCCACGCAGCGGGAGCAGGTCATGCCGGCCCTGCTCTCGGCGTGCGAAGCCCAGGGCGCGCCGCTGTTCATCTGCGGCCAGGACCTCACGGCCAGCGTGCAGCGCCATGCGCTGGACGGCCTGGCAGTGTCCATCACCGGATTCCGCGGCATCTACCCGTCCCTGCGCATTCCGCTGATCGGGCGCCATCAGGCGCAGAATGCGGCGATAGCGGTCGGGGCGTTGGAGCTCCTGGCCGACACCGGCATCCCCCACCGCCTGGTCGAGCGGGGCCTGGCGCGGGTCGACTGGCCCGGCCGCATCGAGGTGGTGAGCGAGGCTCCGCGCATCATCATGGACGGCGCCCACAACCCGCACGCCGCCGCCGCCCTCTTTGAGACGCTCGCGGAGTTCTGCCAGGGCCGGGCGGTCCACCTCCTCATCGGGATGTCATCGGATAAATCGGCGGAGTCGCTGGGCCGGCTGCTGGGCGGGTTGTGCGTGAGTGCCACCTGCACGCAGAGCCGCCACTCCCGCGCGCTGGATCCGGTGGAGCTGGCTCGGCGCCTAACCCCCTTCTGTCCCGACGTGCACGTGATGTCCGATCCGGTGGATGCCTACACCTACCTCCTCAATGCCGTCTCGCCGGATGACGTCATCGTGGTCACCGGCTCGCTGTTCCTCGTCGGGGAGCTGCGCGCGGCACTCCGGCAGGCGCACGTGAGGTCCCGGCGGCCGGCCGAGCCGCAGTTCGTGGGATAGGAGGAGCCAGCATGCCGATGATCACCGTGGAGTGGCTTGAGGGGAGGACGCCGCAGCAGAAGACGGCGTTGACCGACGCGATCACGAAGGCGTTTGTGGAGCTGGCGAAGGTCCAGTCCGAGCAGGTGTGGATCGTCTTTAAAGACGTGAAGCGGTCGGACTGGGCGATGGCCGGGAAACTGCTGGGTTAGTTCGGTGTGTTCAAGTAGTCGATGTAGTCCGCGACGCCGTAGATCGCCTCCTTGACGGCGCGCAGGCGCTCCGGAACGAACGGGTGCGTCGCGGCGTAGTAGGGCCTGACGACGCCGCGGGGCAGGTAGTGGGACTTCCCGCGGTCCTCCTCGTGCAGCGTCTCCAGGAACGTCAGCATCGCCGACGGATCGAACCCCGCCGCTTTCGTGTACTTCACCCCCAGCCGGTCCGCTTCCAACTCGGCGTCGCGTGCGTAAGCCAGCTGGGCGGCCTGGGCGGCCACACTCACCCCTCCCGCCGCCTGGCCGCCGCCGGATGCCAGCGTCGCCAGCTGCACGATCTGCATCCCCAGCGAGCTCTCATAGCGGCTGACGGCATGGCGCGCGGCGATGTGCGCGATCTCGTGCGCGATGACCCCCGCCAGCTCGTCGTCTCCAGAGGTCTTCTTGATCAGCCCCTCGTTGAGGAAGACGTAGCCGCCGGGCAGGGAAAAGGCGTTCACGTCGTCGTCCTTGACCACTGCGAAGGAGTAGACCAGCTCCCGGCGGTCGCACACCTCCGCCAGGCGATGCCCGATCGCCTGCACCCGGTGCTGCATCGCCTCATCCGGCACGAGGGTCAGCTCCCGCTCCACGCGGCGGGCGAGCTTGCGGCCGATCTCCACCTCTTTGTCGGTCGAGGTGAGGGTGTATTCCTGCCGCTGCGTCGCCAGGTTGAAGTCGCTCCGGACGCAGCCGGCCAGGGTGAGCAGGAGGGCGAGACTCCACAGGCGAGACATCGATCGGTTGACGTTAAAACGAGAAGACGGCGTTGTTCTGGTTGAGGTGCTCCACGACGGTGCGGACCGTCCGGATCGTCAGGTCAACCAGCGCCACCGTGTAGACGACCATCGCGAGCGTCAGCAGCCACTTCGCCCAGCGGGCGAAACGGGGGTTGCCCCACACGAGCGGCAGCCCCATCGGCCCCAGGACGAAGAAGAGCATGAAGAGCACGAACCAGACGTTGTGATACCACTTCGAGGAAGCCGGGGCGGCCCCCGAGCCGGTCAGCGCGCGGCCGCATTGGCCGCAGAACTTCGCCGCCGCCGATACCGCCGCACCACACCCCAGGCACAGATCTGCGGGCGATGGTTCCATGGAGGTATTCTATCACGGCGGACGGGGTATCGCGCCTATGCTACAATGCCTGCATGCAGGTGCTGATTGGACTGTGCGTCCTGCTGGTGATGGCGGAAGAGCCAGCGGCGTGGGCCGAAGCCCCGACACGCTCACTCGACGAGTTGGTGGGGCAGGTGACGGCCCTCTATCGGGAACACCGATTCGCCGAAGCCGTGCCGATCGCTGAAGAGGCGATTGGGGTGGCCGAGCGGACCTATGGACCGGAACACCCGGTCGTCGCCATCAGCCTGAACAATCTCGCCGGGCTCTACGCCGCCCAGGGCCAATACGGCCAGGCCGAGCCGCTCTACCAGCAGGCGCTGGCCATCAAGTGGAAGGTGCTGGGTCCGGCCCATCCGGGCATCGCCCCGACGCTGAACAACTTCGCCGGGCTCTACGCCGCCCAGGGCCGCTACACCGATGCGGAGCTCCTGTACATTCATGCCATCAACTTGCTGGCGGCCTCGGTAGGCGCCAAGCATCCCCTGGTGGCCCGCGTCACGAACAATCTCAACCAGCTGCTGCGCATCGAGATGGAGGCCGCGAGGCCCGAGCCGATTCTGCCCGAACTGGAACAGCCGGAGGGGTCCGAGGCCGCCTCCGCCGAGCCAGCCGCACCGGCCGGCGTGGAGAGCGACACGATCGCGCTGCTCAAGTGGAAACTCCGGGCCCTGGAGGAGACGGTTGGTTCCACCCATGTGCACGTGGCGGAGCTCCTCACCGGCATCGCGGCCCAATACCGGATGCAGGGCCAA
The DNA here is from genome assembly GCA_016206585.1 of Candidatus Omnitrophota bacterium. Lineage (GTDB taxonomy): Bacteria > Omnitrophota > Gorgyraeia > Aquiviventales > Aquiviventaceae > JACQRE01. The sequence goes on from JACQRE010000126.1 coordinate 8,438, forward strand.
TACGACCAGGCCGAGCCGTTCTACCAGCGCGCGTTGGCCATCGTGGAGCAGTCGGCGGGGCCTCAAGGTCCCTCGGTGGCGATGGCCGCCAACAACCTGGCCGCGCTCTACGAACTCCAAGGCCGTGACGCCGACGCCGAGCCGCTCTACCTCCGGGCGCTGGCTATCAATGAACAGACTTCGCAGGATCACCGGAAGACGTTCGCCGATTTCACCCACCTGACGGACTTCTATGCGGCGCGGCAGCGCTGGGCGGACGCCAAGCCGCTCTATAAGCGGTGGCGTGATCTGATCGAGGACATGTACGGCCCCAAGGATCCGGAGGTCGCCTCGGTGCTGGAGCGCTACGCGGCCTGCCTGGAGGCGCTCGGCGAGCAGCGCAAAGCGCAGGATCTGCGGACGCGTGCTGCGCGCATCCGGTCGCGCTGACCGCGGGGCATGGCACACGCGAGGCGCCACGTCCTGCCCGCACTGTTGATCCTCCTCGCCGGGTTCTGGGCCTACCACAACAGCTTCGGCGCCGTCTTCCTCTTCGACGACCACCGCCACATCGTCCACCACGCGGAAGCGCTGCGCCTGCAGCGGGCACGCGAGCCCACCGGCGCGCGGTAGATGGCGACGGGTCGCTGTGAGCGGCTGACCGACCGCGCGTTCATGCCGTCCTGGGTGCGACGCGAGCACGAGGCGCGCTACGCCTTCTGCGCTCCGTACGTGCCGCGCAAGGTTGTCGTGGACTGCGCGTGCGGCGAGGGGTTCGGCGCGGTCGCCTTTGCCGGGGCGGGTGCTGCCGTCGTCTACGCCTTCGATCGAGATGCCAGGGCGGTCGCCGTGACTCAAGCGCGCGCCGGGGCGCGGCGCATCCTCTGCGGCGTCGGCGATGCCGCCCGGCTGCCGCTGCCGGATCGGATCGCAGATGTCTACGTCGCCCTGGAGACCCTCGAGCATCTGGACGATGATCGCGCGTTCCTGCGCGAAGCCGCCCGCGTCCTCAAGCCTGACGGCCTGTTCATCTGCTCGACGCCCAACCGGGCGGTCACCAATCCCGGCACCGCCCTGCGCGAGCGCCCCGGCAATCCCTTCCACGTGCGCGAGTACGCGGGCGAGCAGCTCAAGACGCTGCTGGGGGGATTCTTCCGGCGCGTCGAGTGGTATGGGCAGCATGGGGTGTCGGAGGGCACGGTCCGATTGCTCGCGCGGCTGCGGCCGCTCATCTCCCGGCGCGGGGCTGCGCTGGCGAGCCGGATCCACATGATGCCGCGGTGGTGGAGCCGACGGCCAGCGACCCATGCGGTACAGCCGATGCGTCCCGGCGCGCAGTACGAGTACGTCATCGCGGTGTGCAGGCAGCCGGTCCGGTGAGCCATGGCGCTCCCTCCCCGCGTCGCGGTGATCCTCGTCAACCACCAGGACTACACGCGGCCGTACCTCGCGGCCTGCTATGCGAGCCTCATGGCCCAGACCTACCCGGCGGATCGGGTCACCCTCTTCATCGTCAACAACGGTCTGCCCGAGGCGGAGACCCGGCTCACGGAGCAACTCGCTCCGACCGCCCGGATGCTGCAGCTGCCGGAGAACGTGGGGTGGGGCGGCGGGAACAACGCCGCGATCCGGGTGGCACTCGCGGAGCGCTTTGACTACATCATCCTCCTCAATATCGATGTGACGGTGGACCGCGCGTGGCTCACACAGCTGGTCGAGGAAGCCGAGCGCCGGCCCGACACGCACATCCTCCAGTCGCTGATCCTGCTGCATGGCACGAACCGCATCAATTCCCTCGGCAACCGGATCCAGTTCCTGGGATTCGGCTATTGCCAGGGCTACGGGGAACCGGCATCCGGCGCCTCCGCGCCCGAGGTCGTCGACTATGCCAGCGGGGCGTCGATGCTGGTCAGGCGGGAGGTCTTCGAGGCGGTTGGGATGTTCCGGGACGACTACTTCATGTACTATGATGACGTGGAGTTCTGCTGGCGCGCCCGGCTCGCTGGCTACGCCGTGGGCGTCGCGACCTCCTCCGTGTGCCGCCACAAGTATGCCTTTGCCACGACGCTGCAGTGGCTCTACCATCTGGACCGCAACCGGTTGACCACGCTCTTGACCCTGGAACGGCCCGGGACGCTCGCACTCATCCTGCCGTGCCTCCTGGTGGCGGAGGGACTCCTGACCGCCTACTATCTGTGCCGAGGGTGGGGCGGCAGCCGCCTCAAGCTCTTGGGATATTTCCTGCGGGCAGGCACCTGGTCGGCCATCCGGCGCAACCGCCTGGCCATCCGGCGCATCCGGACGCGGCGCGATGCGGACATCGTCAAGCATTTCGCCGCGCCGATCACGTTCGCGGAGGTCGACGGACCGGTGATCCGGTACGTGATGAACCCGTTGCTGCGGCTCTACTGGGGTCTCGTCCGATCCCTCATCTTCTGGTAGATCCATGACGGTCAGCCGCAACGCTCCCTGTCCCTGCGGCAGCGGCACGAAGGCCAAGCGCTGCTGCTTCCGATCGAAGGCTAAGACGGGGCAGCCCCCCGCGGCGGCTCGGTCCTGGGCCGCATGGCTGTGGCCTCTCGGCCTGGTCGTGGCCGGCCTCATCGCCTACGCGAACAGCTTCCAGAACGCGTTCGTGTTCGACGATCGGCCGGCGATCCTCGAGAGCCAGCGGATCCGCAGCCTCTGGCCCCCAGGGCGTCTGCTGATCGGCAGCACCCGTCCGTTGGTCGAGCTGACGCTAGCACTCAACTACGCCGTCGGCCGCCTCGATCCCCGGGGCTACCATCTCGTCAACCTCCTCATCCATCTCGCCGCCGCGCTGACCCTCTACGGCCTCTGCCGCCGGACGCCGAGCGACACGCTCCGCCCCCGCTACGGGCCGGCCGCGACACCGCTCGCCTTCAGCGTCGCCCTCCTCTGGCTGCTCCACCCGCTGCAGACGGAGAGCGTGACGTACCTGAGCCAGCGCGCGGAAGCGCTGATGGGCTGCTGGGCGCTCCTGACGCTCTACGCGGTGTCCCGGATGAGCGGCTCCCATCCCCGGCGATGGACCGTCGTCGCGGTGACGGCGTGCGCCCTCGGGATGTTGAGCAAGCCCGTCATGGTGACCATCCCGATCCTGGCACTGCTCTACGATCGGACGTTTCTCACCGGCTCGTTCCAGGAGGCGTGGCGCCGTCGCCGTGGTCTCTATCTGGGTCTGGCCGCGACCTGGGCGCTGCTGGCGGCGGTGACGGTGATGGTGGTTCCGGGCGACGAGGCCACGGTGGGATTCCGGATCAAGGACTTCGCGCCGTGGGAGTACGCCGCCACACAGCCGGGCGTGGTCTGGCACTACCTCCGGCTGGCGCTGTGGCCCGACCCGCTCATTCTCGATTACGACTGGCCGATCGCCCGGACGTGGTCGGCGGTCGTACCGCAGGCCGCGGGGCTCGTCGTGCTCCTCGCGCTGTCACTGCGGGCGGCGGCCAGGCGCTCGCCGGTGGGATTTCTCGGCTGCTGGATCGCCGGCACGCTCGCGCCGACGTCCAGCCTCTTCCCGATCGCAGATCTGATCTTCGAGCACCGGATGTATCTGCCGCTGGCCGGCCTCATCGGCTTCGGCGTGCTCGGGGGCTGGGCGGCGATCCGCGGGATCGCGCGCGCCCCGCACGCCAGGCGCGCGCTGGCCGGGGTGCTCGTGCTTGTCATGGCCTCGACCTACGCCGCGCTGACCATTCGCCGCAACCGGGACTACCGGAGCGAGCTCAAGATGTGGGGGGACACGGTGAGGAAACAGCCGGGCAACACCAGGGCGCGGCTGTCGCTCGGCTATGCGTTGGCCCAGCGCCAGCGGTACGACGAGGCGATCGCGCAGTTCAACGAGATCCTGCGGCTCAAGCCCCAGGACACGGACGCCCTCAATAACCTGGGCCTCACGATGGAAAAGATGGGCAAGTGGGAGGAGGCGGTCCAGTACTTTCGGGAGGGGCTGCGCGTGACACCCAACGATGCGCAGGTGCACCTCAACCTGGGGCTGACCTACATGCACCAGCAGAAAAGCGGGGAGGCCATCGCCAGTTTTTCAGAGGCCATCAAGATCCAGCCGCGCTTCATGCTCGCCCACTACAACCTCGCGACCGAGTTCCTCAAGCTCGGGCAGCACCAGGACGCGCTGACGCACTACCAGCGGGCGGTTGCACTCAACCCATTTTTCGCCGACGCGCGTCACGGCCTCGGGGCGGTCCTCATCCGTCTGGGCCGCTACGAGGAGGCCGCGGTCCAGTGCCAGGAGGCGCTTCGGCTGGAGCCCGACAACGCCAAGGTCCTCGCCAACCTCGGCGTGGCGCGGTACCACCAGGGCAGGGCGCGGGAGGCCGTGGAGCATCTCTCCCGGGCGCTGGCGCTCGATCCCGCGTCACGCGAGGCCGCCACGAACCTCGACGTGGTGCTGAGCGGGCATCCGGAGCTGAGGGGGTCGCGCTGAAGGCGGGGGCGCTCTTCCAGAGGCTCCAACGCGGCGTCACTGAGGCGGCAGCCGGCCTAGCTGCTGCTCGAGGCAGGCAATCACCTCGTCCAGCTCCACCGGTTTCGCCAGGAAGGGACTTCCGCCGAGCAGGTGCTGGTGGGCCCGGACCTCTTGCTTGTCCGTGATCGCCGTCAGGAACACGATCGGGACATCGTGCAGCGCCGGATCGGCCTTGAACTGTTCCGCGAGCTGGCCGCCGTCCAGCTCCGGCATGATCACATCCAGCAGGATCAGGTCGGGTTTGAACGTTTTGGCCGTGGCCAGTGCCGCGCCGGCCTTGTTCTCCGCGCCCACCTCGTAGGTGCCCGTCTCCTCCAAGGAGTACTTGAGGACGCGCGTCAGGCTCTCTTCATCATCCACGATGAGGATGCGCTTCTTGGCCATTCGGCTCACCTCCCTCCGCGCGGAACATGATGTGCGCACGGACTCCGCCCTCAGGCCGGTTCATGAGCTCGATGGCGCCGCCGTGCAGCTCGACGATGCTCTTCGTGACGGCGAGCCCCAGGCCCGTCCCCTGGCCGGCCGGCTTGGTCGTGAAGAACGGCTCGAAGATCTTGGCCAGCGCTTCCTCCGGGACGCCGGGGCCGGTGTCCTCCACGTCGACGACGACCGCGCGATCCCGCAGCGCCGTGCGGACGGTCAGCGTGCCGCCCTGCGGCATGGCATGGACCGCGTTCATCAGCACGTTGACGAACGCCTGCTCGATCTTGTTGCCGTCCAGCTGCAGCCGGGGCACGCGGTGCGCGAACTCCTTCACGACGGTGATGCGGGCCTTGTCGATCTCGTGCTTCAGGAGCACCAGCGCGCGCTCGATGACTGCGTGCAGGTCCTCCCGCGAGAACTGCAGCGTTTTCGGAGCTGAGAAGTCGAGCATCCCCTTGACGATCGCGTCAGCCCGGCGGACCGCATAGCGGATGTCGTCGAAGACGAGGCGGGTCCTGCCGTTGTCGGAGGGCACGTGCCGGGAGAGGTAGCTGATCCCGGTGAGGATGATGGCTAACGGGTTCTTGACCTCGTGGGCGACGCCGGCGGCCAGCCGTCCCACCGACTCCAGCTTCGCCGCCTGGATCAGCTGCAGCTGGGCCTCCTGCAGCGCGGCGTGCGCCTGTTGCAGCTCTTCGTGCGCCTGCCGGAGCTCCTCCTCCGCCTGGGTGCGGCTGGTGATGTCCCGGGCGATGCAAATCGTGGCAATCGGTTCCCCGCGGCTATCCCGCATCAGCGAGGCCGAGACGCTGAGGACCTTGATGCTGCCCTGGGACTCGTTGGCCACCAGGGTCACTTCCACGTCATGCACGGCCCCGAGCCGGTGCAGCGTGCTCACGATGGCCGGGGTGAGGAAGCTCCGCGTCAGCCCCGCGAAGAGCCGGCCCGTCAGCTCGGCCTCGGTCTTGCCGAACAGTTGGCAGGCCGCCTGGTTCACGACCCGGACCACCCCGTCCTGATCAAACACGAGCAGCGCCTCGGCCATCGTGCCGATGATCTGCTGGGCGGCGAACGCCGGCGTGATGTCCACGAGGTGATACCGCCACACCACCAGCGCGGCCAGGATGAGGAATACGAACACCGGTACGTATCCGAACGGATACAGGCCGATGCCGTACTTCGGCAGATAGTCGAGGGAGGCCAGGGAGACGATCGAGGAGGCGATCATGAGGAGGCGGATGCGGCGGTGATGGATGGTCTCGGGCACGGCGCGCCGGTATTCCACCCAGTAGTGCCGCAAACTGAGGATCATTATCCCGAAGAAGAACGTCAAGTAGGGGATGCTGAGCCAGCCATATCGGGGGTAGAAGCCCCACCAGTAGTGGTACAGGCCGGCGATCAAGGCGTCGGTCGTGCAGATGGCGACGGCAAAGAGCATCGCCAGCCCCCAGGCGATCCACACCATGCGGCGATGGCGGGCGGCGATGCGCAGGACCGAGACCGTAAACTGGTAGAACGCCGCCGGGATGCACGGAATGCCCAGGTACGCCAGTTTCGCCCACCACAGCGCGAGGCGTGCATCCGTCGCCCGGTACATCTCGGCAAACGTGAAGAGCCACCCCGCAATGGTGAGCGTCAGGAGGAGGAAGGAGAGGCTGACGGGGGACCACCGCTCCCGGATGAGAACCAGGCACCCCAGCAGGAGGCAGGCCACCGCCGCCAGCCAGACCGGCACGGCGTACGCGTTCACCGCGTAGGGCGTCGTCTCAACGGCGAACATCCAGGCTCCTCCGTATCACCTGGAGTATATCACACGGATGTTGCAGGGGCGGATGGCTCAGGCCTCTGCCGCCATGCCCTCCGGGACCGGCTCCGGTGCCAGCAGAGAGGTGATGAGCTTCTGGGTGGCGGGGGAGCGTTCGTGGTGGCGGACGGTGAGAATGCCGATGGGGTGCTGGAGCGGCCCCTCCACGACGTCGAGCGGTTTCAGGGTGCCGGCCTGGATCTCGGTGGTGATCGTCTTCAACGGGACGATCGCCAGGCCCGACCGGACCTCCACCGCGCGCTTGATGAGCTCGATGTTGTCGAACTCATGCAGGATGCCGACGTCCACCTGGGCGCGCTCGAAGATCCGGTCCACGGCCCGCCGCATCAAGGAGCCGCGCTGCATGGCGATGAACGGCTGGCCGTTGAGCCGTTTGAGCGAAATCCGCTTCAACTTCGCCCAGGGGTGCGTCGGCGGCACGATGACGACGAGCCGGTCCCGGACGAACTGCTGGATGATCAGCTGCGGGTGGGGTTCGGGGAACGCCACCAACCCCACATCCGCGTGCCTCGTGAGCACCGCATCGTACACTTCCGGAACCTCGAGGTAGGTCACCCGCAGGTCCACGCGAGGGTACTGACGGAAGAAATCGGTCAAGTAGGGCGGCAGCACGTAGAGGCCGACGGTCAGGCTCGCCGCGATCCGCAGGGCGCCGGACACCTCTTTGGCCGGTTTGGCCAGCGCCCGCTCCAGTTGCTGGTACCGCCAGAGGATCTCCTGGGCCGCATCATAGACGAGCCGGCCGTGGGCGGTGACGGCCAGGTGCCGCCGGTCCCGCTCAATGAGCCGGTGGCCCAGCTTGGCTTCCAGCGCTTTCAGGTGCTGGCTGACGGCCGACTGGGTCATGTAGTGCCGGCGGCCCGTCGTCGTGAAGCTCCGGGTTTCCACCAGATCGCAGAAGAGGCGCAGGGAGCGAATCATATTAGTTGAACTAATTAGACACGTAAGTATTATTCATTTGACTTATACCATATTTTCCACGGATACTCAAGGTGGTGCGCTGCGTCATCGTCAGGCGAGAAGGCGTGGGGCGGGACACGATGCACACGAAGATGGTGAGCCAGGTAGAGCGAAACCGCCCGCCGCATCCCGTGACGATCGGCGTCATTGGCGTCGCGTACTTTCTCACGGCGAAGCTGGGCCTAACACTTGATGCCGTCAGCGGGTTTGCCGCCGTGGTGTGGCCGCCGTCTGGCATTGCGCTGGCGGTGATCCTCCTGCTCGGGCCCCGGGCCTGGCCGGGGATTGCGTTAGGCGCTTTTGCGATCAACGCATCCGTCGGTGCGCCGTGGCTCGCGGCCTGCGGGATCGCGCTTGGCAACACGCTCGAGGCGGTCATGGGCGCGTGGTGGCTGCGGTGGAGCGGATTCCGCGTCTCACTGGACCGGGTGCAGGACGTGCTGCAGCTCGTGTTCTATAGTGCGCTCCTCAGTACCACCATCAGTGCGACCATCGGGACCTCGAGCCTCTTGCTGACTGGCGTCCTCTCGCTGCCCACGTTCGGACCGACCTGGCAAGCCTGGTGGACGGGAGACATACTGGGGGTGCTGTTGGTGGCCCCGCCGCTCTTGGCGTGGGGTCTCCAGCCCCGGGTGGCCTTCCGGCTGGGCGAGGTGTTCCGCGCGATCCCGTGTCTCGTCTCGTTGGGTGTGATCGCTTCGGTGGTCTTCGGCGGGGTCCTGGGGCCGCGCCCCCCATCCACGATCGCCTACCTCATTTTCCCTCCATTGATCTGGGTGTCCCTGCGCTTCCATCTGCGGGCCGCGACCACCGCTATGCTCGTCACGTCAGGCATTGCGGTCTGGGGCGTCATGCAGGGCACCTCGCCGTTCCTGGGTGAAACCATCACGCACCGTCTGATGCTGCTGCAGTTGTTCATGGGGGTGGCGGCACTGACCACCCTGGTGCTGGCGGCTACGGTGGCGGAGCGGCGGCGCTCGGAGCGCGTGGCGAAGGAGAGCGAGCAGGCCCTGCGGCGGGCGCACGATGAGCTGGAGCTGCGGGTCCATGAGCGCACCGCGGAGCTCTCGCACGCCAATGCCGCCCTGCACCAGGGCCGCACACAGCTGGATCAGCGCGTGCAGGAGCGCACCGCGGAGCTGGCCAAAGCGAACACCCTGTTGAAGTCCTCCCTCGACGCGCGGCGGGAGGCGGAAGAAGAGTTGCGCCGCGCCCGGGACGAGCTGGAGCGGCGCGTGGCGGAGCGGACGGCCAGCCTGGCGAAAGCCACAGCCGACGTCCAGGGGGAGCTCGCCGAACGGACGCGCATCGAGGCGCAGCTGCGGCAGGCTCACGAGGCGCTGCGGACGAGCGAAGAGCAGTTTCGCGCGGTGGTGGAGACGGCGCGCGATGCCATTGTCTCCGCCAATACACAGGGGTGCATCATCTCCTGGAACAGCGGGGCGGAAGCGATCTTCGGGTATCGCGGCTCGGAGGTGATGGGCAAGCCGTTGACCATGCTCATGCCTGAGCGGTTCCACGAGGCGCACACGCAGGGTCTGCGGCGCTTGTTGGCCGGGGGCACCTCCAAGGTGCTGGGGACCACCCTGGAGCTGGCCGGGGTCCGGAAGGACGGGATCGAGTTTCCCCTGGAGCTGTCCCTCTCCTCATGGGAGACGTCTCTGGGCCGTTTCTTCACGGCCATCATCCGCGACATCGCCGAACGCAAGCAGGCCGAGCAGCAGTTGACCCGGACGAACGAGCTGCTGGTGCAGAACCAGACCGAGCTGCTGGACGCGCTCGTGAAGGTCAAGCGGGCCAACGAAGAGCTGCAGGCCACGCAGATGCAGCTCTTCCAGGCCGCCAAGCTGGAGTCGGTGGGGCGGCTGGCCGCCGGAGTGGCCCATGAAGTGAAGAACCCCTTGGCGACGCTGCTCATCGGGATCGATCATCTGGCGGATCACGTGCCCATAGCGGATGGGGACGTCAGCCTGTTGCTGCAGGACATGCAGCGGGCGGTCCGGAAGGCGGATGCGGTCATCAAGGGGTTGCTGGATTTCTCCACGCCGGAGACGCTGGCCCTGGCGGAGGAAGACGTGCGCGAGGTGATCGACCAGTCCGTGCGGCTCATGACGCATGAGTTCGCCCGGAATCACGTCGTCGTCGTCAAGGAGTGGGCGGCGTCGCTGCCCCGGCTCCGGCTGGACCGCTCCAAGATGGAGCAGGTCTTCATCAACCTCTTCATGAACGCCGTCCATGCCATGCCCGAAGGCGGCACCCTCACGATCCGCACGTCGGTCAAGCGGCTTCGCACGCCGGGATCGAAGCGCGGGCGGCGCCAGGACGACCTGTTCCGCCTGGGAGGGACCGTGGTCGTGATGATGGTGGAGGACACCGGTGTGGGCATCCCGCCGGAGAAGCTCCCGAAGATCTTCGATCCGTTCTTCACGACCAAGCCGACCGGCAAGGGAACCGGGTTGGGTTTGACGGTGAGCCGCAAGATCGTGGAGCTGCACGGCGGGACCATCGACATTCACAACCGACCTGAGGGCGGGGTGCGAGCGACCCTCATGTTCAGCGCGGAGAGGGGGCGACATGGACCATGGACCGAAAACGGATCCTCCTGATCGATGATGAGGTGACGTTCACGCGGATCCTGAAGACCTACCTCGAGCAGACCGGCCGCTATGAGGTGTACACCGCTAACAGCGGCCGGGAAGGCGTGACGATGGCGCGGATCGCCAAACCGAACCTCATCCTGTTGGACATCATCATGCCGGATCTGGACGGCAGTGCGGTGGCGGCGGAGCTCAGGGAGGACGAGGAGTTGAAGCGGATCCCCGTCATCTTTTTGACGGCGGTGGTGTCGCGGGAAGAGGCCACGACGCGCAGCGGCGTCATCGGCGGCCAGTTCTTCATCGCGAAGCCGGTAGGCGCCAAAGACGTGTTGGGACATCTCGAACGGTACTTGGGCGGCCAGGACGCGGTGGCGATCCCGCGCCCAGAGATTGCGAACGGGAGGTGAGCGGTCATGGACACCCTGCGGCACAAGCAGATCCTGATTGTCGAGGATGAGGAAGGATTGGCCCGGACGGTCAAAGCCCGCCTGGAGACCATCGGCTATGAGGTCCAGGTGGAAACCGAGGGCAAGCCCGGCATCCGCTACGCGGCCGAGCACCGCGTGGACCTGGTGATCCTGGACGTGAACCTGCCGGACATCAACGGCTATGAGGTCGCCCGCGAGCTGCGGAAGCTCTACCATCCGTGGACGCTGCCGATCCTGATGCTGACGGTGAAAGACAAACCGGTCGATCAGCTGCGCGGCTTCGCCCATGGAGCGGACGCCTACATCACCAAGCCGTTCGATTCGGCCGAGCTCTTCCAGACGGTCGCCCTGCTGACCGGAGAAGCGGCGACGGTGTCCGGCCAGGAAGGATCATCTGCGGATTCGCTCTAGGCCCACCACTGCGGGTCGAGGCTGCGGTACCGGATGGCTTCGGCGAGGTGGTCGGGCATGAGGCGCGCCGAGGAGTCCTCGGCGCGCTGGCCGCTCAGGGCGGCGAAGGGGCACCGCCGGCACGTCGATGCGCAGGTCGATCCGGTCGAGCAGCGGGCCGGAGATCTTCGCCAGGTAGGCGGCGACCCGGGTGGACAGACAGCGGCAGCCGCGTGACGGATCCGTCAGGTAGCCGCTTGACGTTCGCCTGAAGCATCAGGTAAGCTTTTGACCAAGAAGCGAACGGACACTGAAAATCGCTTCGGTCTGATAAAGGCACACCATTCGAAAGAGTGGGCCGCAAAACTATAGGGCCTAGGGCCTCGTAAGGTGCGAGGCTAAGGCAGCCAGTTACCGGATTCAATCCTGACGTAAGTCAGGATTTGCGGCCCTTGCCATCTCATGGCAAGGGTTTTTTGTTGGCCACCCCATTGAGGAGGGACGGCATGGAATATCGGCACATTGGCAGCATCGTAGTGGGAGTGAGTGTTGTCCTGCTGGTGGGAAATGCTTCTGCGTGGGCTGCCGATGCGGATGTGGCCGAAGCCGCTGAACCTTTGGCGAGTGATCCTGCCGTGGCAGGTCCTTCCTTGGAGCAGATTCGCGCCGCCATTACTGCTGAGGCCGATCCTGAGCTGAAGGCCGTGATGAAGGAGCAACTCCAACTCTTTGAATCGGGTGAACTCAGCGCGAACGAGTTGGGTGTCGGGAGGGATCGACAGGACTACCCTTCAGGTGCCCAGGCCTCTTCAGGGGGACTGGTCCCAGCTGGCGAATCCTCTCTCGCGGGTCAGCAACCTGGTCCGGACCTCATTGGTCCTCCAATCGAGGTCGGTGGTAGTCGTAGAGCAGGCACCAACATCGAAGCAGAGCTACCGCCCGAAGCTCGAGCCGAGTTGGAGAAGCTGTTTCAAGAGAAAGGCCGTGGGGATCCGGCGCTGGATCAGGATGTGCGTGAGGAGGCTGGACAAATCCTTGAGAAGTATGGCATCGACCCACGAGAGTTCGGGCCCGGGCCCGAAGAGTTCGAGCACGAGCAAGGTTTTGACCGGGCGTTTGAGCAGATGTCTCCTGAAGCTCGCGAGCAGATGGAACGTATCTATGGCGGGCATGAGGCCGAGATGCCAGAGGTGTATCGAGAAATGATGGAGCGCGAGCAGAATTATGAGGGGATGTCTCAGGGGCATGAGGTTGAGGCTCCGCTCCACGAGTTTGAGGTGATGCAACACGAATATGAGGCTCCTCAGCAAGAATACGAGGCGCCGCAGTATGAAAC